>JASHQP010000620.1 GCA_030039095.1 Streptosporangiaceae bacterium | reverse complement strand
GGCCCATCGGGCCCTCGTGCGGGGAGCCCACCCCGCCGCGCAGGCGCAGCCCGGGGAGCCTGCCGCGGATGGCGGCGAGCGCGCCCTCCGCCGACTTCGCGGCGCGCAGGCCCGCCTGCGTCCCCGGATGCGAGCTCGTCATCCGCACCAGCACGATCGCCCGGGAGATCCGGGACGCATGCCAGCTGCCGCCGGTGCGCGCCACCGCCTGCAGCGCGGCCTGGCCGGCGGTGTCCAGCAGCTCGAACCGGTGCACCTCGTCACGCCCGGCCTCGTCCAGGTTCTCGGCCTCGATGCGGACCGCCACATGCCAGCCGCCGATCGGCACCCCCAGCTGCATGGCCCGGTCGCGCACGTCCTCACTGAGCGCCGCGTCCGACATCAGCAGCTCGGCGAGCAGCTCGCTGCGGGACCTGACCGGCAGCTCGCGCGCCCGCCTGGCCAGGTCTAGGAGGCGGCCCGCCGCGGATGCGGCGGTGCGCAGCACCAGGCTGGCGGCGACCGCCAGGTCCCCCTGCACGGCGGAAACGGCGAACTCGCCCGCGATCGTCTCGCCGACCACGATCGGCACCCTCACCGTGCCAAGCTCACCGGCGCCGAGCTCACCCGCGCCGAAGGGCCGGAACGCGCCGCCGGGGCCGTCCACGGCTGGCTGGTTCCTGTCGTCGTCCGCGTACAGCCTGGCCTCGACGTCGACACCGAGCGCCCGGCTCACCGACGCCCGCAGGTTTTCCAGGTCGGTGCCGGTCTCGGCGGCGGCCAGCACGGCGGCCAGGCCCTGCTCGGCCCGGGCCAGCGCGCGCTCGGCGCCGCCGCCGGTCTCCTGCATGATCGTCCGCAGCAGCCAGGTCAGCTCGGCTGCCGCGGGCACCGACACGAGCGCGATGCCGGCCCGGTCCGCGATGTCGACCGCGGTCATCGGCGGCTGCCATACGCCGTCGGCGAAGCACGCGACGGCCGCGACGTCGTTTACCGCGGCCCAGCGCAGCGCCATGTCGAGCCGGTAATCGGTGGCCGCCGCGGATGCCGCCCGCGAGAGGATCACCATGCTCCCGGCGGGCGCGGGGCTGAGGTCGGAAAACTGCTCGGCCAGCCGCACGGTCACGACCTGGCGGTTCCCGCCGTGCCTGGTGACCCGCCGCAGGCCGGACAGCGGCGGGCTGGCGAGGATCTCGTCAACGGACGGCATGCCGCCCCATATTAGGCGGATGGCACAGGTCCCGGCGGAATGTAGTGCACCTGGCCCATTTTTTGCGTTTCCGCGGGCTGGGATCGTGGTCAGGTGGAAGAGGATCGTGATCGGGTGGCGGCGCCCGGGGCTGGCCCGATCCGTCTTGCCGTCGACATCGGCGGCACGTTCACCGATGTCGTCGCCGTCGATTACGGGACCGGGCACGTGATCCGCGCGAAGGCGGACACCACACCCGGCCGGCTGGAGCAGGGCGTGCTCGACGCGCTCGGGCGGTCCGGGGTGCCCGCCGCGGACGTCGCCGCGTTCATCCACGGCACGACCGTCGTCATCAACGCCCTGACCGAGCGCCGCGGCGTCCCCACCGCGCTGGTGACCACCCGCGGCTTCCGCGACGTGCTGGAGATCGGCCGCGCGAACCGGCCGGACCTGTACAACCTCTCCTATGCGAAGCCGGTGCCGTTCGTGGCTCGTCACCTGCGCTTCGAGGTCACCGAGCGGATGTCGTACCGGGGCGAGGTGCTCGAGCCGATGATCGAGACCGACCTCGACGACATCGCCGGGCAACTCGCCGGCCTCGGCGTCCAGGCGGTGGCGGTGTGCCTGCTGCACGCCTGGGTGAACCCCGAACACGAGCGGCGTGCGGTCACCGCGCTCGGCAAGCGGCTGCCCGGCGTATCGGTGATCGGCTCGCACCAGGTCAGCCGGCAGTGGCGGGAGTACGAGCGGAGCAGCACGACGGTGCTGTCCGCGTACGTACAGCCCGTTGTGTCCTCGTATCTCGGCTCGCTGGAACACGCGCTGCGATCGGCCGGTGTGCGCGGCCCGCTGCACGTCATGCGGTCGAACGGCGGGATCTGCTCGTTCGAGCGCGCCGCGGGCACGCCGATCAGCCTGCTCGAGTCCGGACCGGTCGCGGGCGTGACCGCGGCGGCCGAGCTCGGGCGCCGGCTCGGGGCCCGGCACGTCCTGGCCCTGGACATCGGCGGCACGACGGCCAAGACCTCAGCGGTCCGCGACGGCCAGGTGCGTGTGGAGAGCCTGCACCACGTGGGCAAGACGCCGGTCTTCGCCGGGTATCCGGTGCAGGCGCCCACGGTCGAGATCATCGAGATCGGCGCCGGCGGCGGCTCGGTGGCATGGGCGGACGACGCGGGGGGACTGCACGTGGGCCCGCGCAGCGCCGGCGCGGAGCCGGGCCCCGCCTGCTACGGGCGGGGCGGGACCGAGCCGACGCTGACCGACGCGAACCTGGTGGCCGGGCGCATCGACCCGGCTTACTTCCTCGGCGGCGCGATGACGCTCGACGAGGATGCCGCGATGCGGGCGCTGGGAGCCCTCGGCGCACGGCTCGGCGCCGGTGCGGGCGAGGTGGCCCGGGGCGTGATCCGCTATGCCGTGGCCCAGATGAGCCACGCGCTGCGCCTGGTCACCCTGCGGCGCGGCTACGACCCCAGGGATTTCGCGTTCGTGGCCTACGGCGGGGCCGGCCCGCTGCACGCCGCGCTGCTGGCCAGGGAGCTCGGCATGACAAAGACGATCATCCCGCAGGGCCCCGGTCACTTTTCCGCGTTCGGCATGCTGGCCGGCCCGCTGCGCGCCGACGCCGTCCAGACGGTGGTCGGCCCGCTCGACGGAACCGACCTCGACGCCGCGTTCGGGCGGGCACAGGAGGCAGCTGTCGCGGAGCTCGGCGCACCGGCCGCCGGGCAGCCCGAGGTGACCCGCTACGCCGAGCTCCGCTATCTGGGGCAGGAGCACACGCTCGAGGTGGCGGTCCCCGCGGAGACCGACGTGACGGGCCCGGCCGGGCGCGCCGAGCTGAGGTCCGCCTTCGATCGCAGATGCCAGGAGGCCTACGCGTTCCGGCTGGACGTCCCGCTCGAGGTGGTAGCGGTGCGGGTCAGCGCCGTCGTGCCGATGCCGGAGGTCCAGTGGTCGGGTGGCGACGCCGCCGGTGCCGCCGGCCCGGCCGGGTCGTCCCGGCTGGTGGATCTGGACATCCACGGCGGCGTGGCGCGGGTGCCGGTGATCGGCAGGCCGGAGCTGGCTGGCTCCTCCCGGGCCGGGCCGTGCGTGGTCGAGGAACCGGCCGCCACCACGCTGGTGCTTCCCGGCCAGGCCGTCCACTGCGACGAGCTGGGCAACCTGGTGATCGAGGAGGGCGCGTGACCGCCGACCGGTTCACCTTCGACGTGCTGCGCGCGGGCTTCGCGGCCATCACCGACGAGATGTTCGTCTCGCTGCAGCGGACCTCGCAGAGCCCGATCATCTACGAGGTGCTCGACTTCGGTGTCGGCCTCGCCGACGCCCGCGGCGAGCTGGTGTCGCAGGGCAACGGCATCGCGGGCTTCCTGGGCCCGCTCGGCGACGCGGTCAAGGAGGCGATCGCACGCGTGGCGGACCTGCGCCCGGGCGACGTGGTCATCGCCAACGACCCGTACGCGGGCGGCGGGACGCACCTGTCCGACGTGGCGCTGGTCCGGCCGGTGTTCGCCGGCGGCACGCTGATCGGGTTCGCCGCGGCAAAGGGCCACTGGACCGAGGTCGGCGGCAAGGACCCCGGGTCGTGGACCGCCGATTCGGTCGACGTATACGCCGAGGGGCTGCAACTGCCGTTCGTCCGCGCGTACGCCGGCGGGAAGCCGGTCACCGACGTGGCCGCGATCATCGCCGCCAACTGCCGCCTGCCGGACATGACCCTGGGCGACCTGGCCGCGCAGGCCGCCTGCCTGGAGGTGGCCGAACGCCGGCTGCTGGAGATGTGCGACAGGTTCGGCGCGGGAGTCGTGGCCGACGCGATGACGGCGACACTCGACCGCAGCGAGCGGCTGGCCCGCCTGGCCCTCGGCCGGATCCCGCACGGCACGTTCGAGGCGTCCGACTTCACCGACGAGGACGGCCTGGGCAACGGCCCGTTCGGAGTCCAGGTTCGCGTGGAGATCTCCGGGGACGGCGTGACATGCGACTTCACCGGCAGCCACGCGCAGGTGCCCGGGCCGATCAACTGCACCTGGAGCGGCCTGGTGTCCGGCGTGCGAACGGTGTTCAAGGCCATCACCGATCCGGACGAGCCGGCCACCGACGGCTGGTTCCGGCCGCTGACGATCATTGCGCCGCCGGGCACGATCTTCAACGCGCTGCGCCCGGCGCCGGTGGCCGCGTATTTCGAGGCCACCGAGATGGCCTCCGACCTGGTGTGGCACGCGCTGGCCCCGGCGTTCCCTGATCGGCTGACCGCCGGCAGCTTCGTCTCGGTGTGCTCCACCTCGCTCGCGCTGACCCACCCGGACACCGGGGAGCCCACGCTGCTGGTGGAGCCGCAGCCCGGCGGGTGGGGAGCGAGCGCGATCAAGGACGGGGAGCACGCCCTGGTGTCGGTCGGAGACGGCGAAACGTACGTGATCCCGGTGGAGATCGCCGAGCAGCGCTACGGGATCCGGGTCGAGCGGGTCGGGCTCGACGTCGTCCCCGGAGCCGGGGCGGGACGGCGCCGCGGCGGCCGCGGCATGGTGCGCGAGTACCGGATCCTGAGCGACGAGGCGCTGCTGACCGTGGCCTGGGGCCGGCACCTGTTCCCGCCCTGGGGCGCGGCGGGAGGCCGGCCAGGCTCACCGAACTACGTGCAGGTTGTCCGGGCCGGCGGGACCGCCGGGGCTGCAGGGGCCACCGGAGCCGGCGGGGCTGCAGGGGTCGGCGGGGTTGTCGGGGCCGGCGGGGCCGGCGGGACCGCCGCGTCGGCAGGGCCGCGGTTCGGCAAGGGCTCGAGGCTGCCGCTGCGCCGCGGCGACCTGGTCAGGCTCGTGACCGGCACCGGAGGCGGATACGGCGACCCGTCCGAACGCGAGCGGGATCTGGTCGAAGCCGACCTGCGCGACGGCCTGATCACGCCGGAGGAGGCCGCCGACGTCTACGGACTGGACACCGACCCGGCCCACCCCGGCCCGCTCGCCTAGCCCAGCTGCTCACCTAGCCGCAGCCACCCCAAGTCAGCTGATGAATGTACCGTCCGACGGGTAATAGGCCGTCAACCGGTACATTCATGCGCGCCTGGCGCGGGGCTGGCCGCCTGGCGCGGGGCTGGCCGCCCGGCGCGTCGGTCTGGCCGTGGCCCACACGCACGGCCAAGTGCGTATGTCTTGGACGGATCGCCCAAGAAGCAACGTTTCTTAGTGCATAGCGCATATGTGCTGACCTGATCCGGGACGCTATCTTTCTGATCATGGCGAGGCTGCTGGACCCCGATTCGCTGCGCGCACTGGCCCGCGGCTGCGCGATCCTCGGCGCCGGCGGCGGCGGCGACACCCGGATCGGCCTGCTGGAGGCGCTGCAGGCCACCGAGGACTACGGGCCGGTCACGCTCGTCGGCCTAGACGAGCTCGCCGACGACGAGCTGATCATGCCCTGCGGGATGATCGGCGCCCCGACCGTGCACATCGAGAAGATCGAGAACGGAACCGAGGGCATCCGGCTCCGGCAGCACCTGGAGGACGTAACCGGGTACAAGGTCGCGGCGCTCATGTCGGCGGAGATCGGCGGGTCGAACGGGCTGAACCCGATCGTGTGGGCGGCCCGGATCGGCCTGCCGGTCGTGGACGCCGACGGCATGGGCCGCGCCTTCCCCCTGGTGCCCCAGGTCTCCATGCACCTGGCCGGGATCGACCCGAACCCGTGCGTGATGACCGACGAGCGCGGCAACGTGATCGTGTTCCGCATGATCTCCGGCGACTGGACCGAACGGCTGGCCAGGGCGGCCGCCGTCGAGTTCGGCGGGGCCGCCGCGTCCACCGAGTACACGCTGACGGTGGCGCAGGCCCGCGACGCCACGGTGCTCGGCACGGTCTCGCTGGCGATCAGGATCGGGCGGGCGGTCGCCACGGCGCAGCGCAACCCGGTGGCCGAACTCATCGCCGAGGTCGACGCGTTCCGGCTGGTCACAGGGAAGATCTCGGACGTCGAGCGGCGGACGACGAAGGGGTTCGTGCGCGGGTCCGTGGTGATCGAGGGCATCGGCGAGGACTCCGGCAGACTGATCCGCCTCGAGCTGCAGAACGAGAACCTGGTCGCGCTCGAGCAGGGACGGGTGGCCGCGTCGGTGCCCGACCTGATCTCGGTCCTGGACAGCGAGACGGCCGAGGCGATCGCCACCGAGCGGGTCAGGTACGGGCAGCGGGTCACGGTGATCGCGATGCCCTGCGACCCGGTCTGGCGGACCGAGCGCGGCCTGCAGGCCGCCGGGCCGCGCGCGTTCGGCTACGACTTCGACTACGTGCCGGTGGAGGAGCTCGCCAGTGCCCTCTCTTGACTGCCGCCTCGGCATCGACGTCGGCGGGACCAACACCGACGCGGTGGTCCTGGACAGCGCCGACCGGGTGCTCGCCAAGGCGAAGGTGGCCTGCACCCCGGACATCACCGGTGGCATCACCGAGGCCATCGACGCCGTGCTGCGCGCGCCCGGCGCCGACCCGCGCCGGATCACGCACGTGATGCTCGGCACCACGCACGCGACCAACGCCGTGCTGGAGCGCCGCAAGCTGCGCAGGGTCGCCGTGATCCGGATCGGCGGGCCGGCAACGCACGCCGTGCGCCCGATGTTCGGCTGGCCGGGCGACCTGGCCGACGCGGTCTGTGTCGCCTCGACGATCGTCGGGGGAGGAATCGAGTTCGACGGCCGCGATCTGGCCCCGTTCGACTCCGGCGCGGTGGCCCGCTTCCTCGGCGAGGTCGGCGGGTCGGTGGACGGGGTGGCGATAACCAGCGTGTTCGCCCCGGTCTCGCCGCGGCACGAGCTGCTCGCTGCCGACATCGTCAAGCGTGAGCTCGGAGAGCTGCACGTCTCGCTCAGTCACGAGATCGGCTCGGTGGGCCTGCTGGAGCGGGAGAACGCCACGATCCTCAACGCCGCGCTGGTCGGCGTCGCCGGGGACGTTGCCACCGCGATGGAGGACGCGCTGGCAGCGCACGAGCTGCGCCCGGTGACGTTCTTCGCCCAGAACGACGGGACGCTGATGGCCCTGGATCACGCGCTGCGCTACCCGGTGCTGACCATCGGCAGTGGGCCGGCCAACAGCATCCGCGGCGCGGCGTTCCTCACCGGCACGGCCGACTCGCTCGTCGCCGACGTGGGCGGCACCTCCACGGACGTGGGCGTCCTGGTCAACGGCTTCCCCCGGGAGTCGTCGCAGGGCGTGGAAATCGGCGGGATCCGCACCAACTTCCGGATGCCGGACCTGGTGACGATCGCGCTCGGCGGCGGCACGGTGGTCGCCGGTGACCCGAGCGCCCCGGCCGCCCCGGTGATCGGCCCGCAGAGCGTCGGCTTCCGGCTGCGTAGCGAGGCGCTGGTGTTCGGCGGTCAGACCCCGACGCTCACCGACAGCGCCGTGGCCAGCGGCCGGGCCTCGCTCGGCGACCCGGGGCGGATCGGCAGGCACCGGAGCCTGCTGCGCAGCGCGGCGCGGCGCGCCGACGAGATGCTCGCCGACGCGATCGACCGGGTGAAGACGTCAAAGGGCGACCGCGCCCTGATCGCGGTCGGCGGGGGCAGCATCCTCGTCCCCGACAGCCTCCCGGGCATCAGCGAGGTCATCCGGCCGGAGCACTTCGACGCGGCCAACGCCGTGGGCGCCGCGATCGCGTCGGTGAGCGGTCAGGTCGACCGCATCTTCCACCCCGGCGCCGATGGCAGGAAGGCCGCCCTCGCGGAGGCCTCGGACGAGGCCGTCCAGAACGCGATCGCGGCGGGCGCGGACCCCGCCGCGGTGCAGATCGTCGAGGTCGAGGAGATACCGCTGGCGTACCTGACCACGCCCGCGGTCCGCATCCGCGTCAAGGCCGCTGGTGCCCTTGGCGGATTGCACGAGCAGCCCTGGAAGCCAGCCCGCGCGGGCTCGTAGCACAGTTTGGGGAGGTATCCCATGAAGCGGCATCGCGCTCTGCCGGTTGCCGCCGGCTCAGCACTTGCGCTCCTGCTCGCCGCGTGCAGCGGCAGCACCTATCACGCGAGCACCCAGCCACACCAGACGTCGGCGCAGACGTTCACCTACGACACGTACACCCCGGTGATGATCGACGGGTGGGACCCGGCCACCGAGTACTCCAACGGCATCATCGCGATGAGCCTCATGTACCAGACGCTCACGCACTACAACTCGGCCACGCACCAGGTCGAGCCGGAGCTCGCGACCAGCTGGAATTCCTCCGACAACGGCCTGACCTGGACCTTCCAGCTCCGCCACGGCGTCCATTTCCACACCGGCCGGCTGATGACCGCGCAGGCCGCGGCGGACGCGATCGAGCGCACGATCAAGGAGAACGGCGGCGCGGCGTACATCTGGGGAGCGGTCAAGACCATCGACGCGACCAGCGAGTACACGCTGGTCTTCCACCTCAAGTACCCGTCCCCGCTGGACCTGGAGGCGTCCGCCGACTACTCGGCCTACATCTACGACACGCAGGCCGCGGGGTCGGGGGGCAACCTGACGAAGTGGCTGAACACACCGCACGACGCGGGCACCGGCCCGTACTCTCTGCAGACCTGGAACAGCGGCCAGGAGTTCGAGGTCATTCTGAAGGCGTTCGGAGGCTACTGGGGCGGCTGGAGCGGCGCGCACTACAAGCGCGTGGTGTTCCGGGTCGTTCCGCAGGACACCACCGCGGTCCAGCTGCTGAAGTCGGGTCAGGTCAGCTTCATCGAGCAGATGAGCCCCACGCTGTGGACCTCGCTGAAGGGCACGTCGGGCATCAAGCTGGTCAGCGCGCCGTCGTGGCAGAACCTGCTGGGCCAGCTCAACACCCGCGCGCTCAGCCTGCCCGTGCGCCAGGCCATCTCCTACGGCATCGACTACAAGGGCATGATCGCTGCCCTGTCCGGCGCGGCGATCGCCTCCAGCGGCATCGTCCCGGCCGGCCTCCTCGGCCACTTCACCGACCTGCCCAACTACAGCTACGACCCGGCCAAGGCCACGAAGCTGCTGAACTCGGCGGGGTACGGCCCGGGCAAGAAAGCGCTGAACCTGTCGCTCACCTACACCCAGGGCGACACCAACGAGTCCGTCGTCGCCACGCTGATGAAGTCCGATCTGGCCAAGCTCAACATCGACCTCAGCGTCCAGTCGCTGTCCTGGCCGACCCAGTGGGCGAAGGGCAAGTCGTCCACCGCCAGCCAGCACCAGGACATCTTCATGGAGTACTGGTGGCCGGACTACGCCGACCCGTACTCGTGGTTCATCAACCTGCTGTACACGGAGAACCCGCCGTACTTCAACCTGTCGTACTACTCCGACAAGACGCTGGACGGCATGATCAACAAGGTCGAGCCGCTGGTCGCGACCGACCGTTCCGCTGCCGAGCAGCTCTACAAGCAGATGCAGGTCCGGATCCTGGGCACCGCCCCGATCCTCTTCCTCTACAACTCCAACTACCAGTACGCGATGCAGAACAACTTCACCGGGCTCCAGGTCAACCCCGCGTACCCGAACGTCGTCTTCGTCTACGACCTGAAGCCCACGGGCAGTTGACGAAGTACCTGGCGCGGCGGCTCGCGCTCGCGGTCGGCGTGGTCGCGGGCGTGGTGCTGCTGACGTTCGTGATCGCCCACGCGGTGCCCGGGAATCCCGCGGCGAGCTGGGCGGGCCCGCACGCCTCGCCCGCCCAGGTCGCCGCCGCCGCGAAGTACCTGGGCCTGGACCGCCCGCTGCCGGTCCAGATAGCCAGGTACTTCGCGGGGATCTTCACCGGAAACTGGGGTGTGTCGATCCACACCCATCAGCCGGTGCTGTCCAACATCGCCACGGCGGCGCCGGCCACGCTCGAGCTGGTGATCGCCGCTCTGATCATCGCGCTGGCCGTGGGCGTGCCGCTCGGCCTGGTGTCCGCCCGGCGCCCCGGCCGCCCCGCCGACCAGGCTGTCCGCGCCGGGTCGATCCTGGGCGTGTCGATGCCCATCTTCTGGATGGCGCTGATCCTGCAGCTGGTCTTCGCGCAGCGCCTGCACGTGCTGCCGGTGGCCGGTGAGTACTCGCCGAACCTGCTGTTCACCAACCCGCTCACGAAGATCACCGGCTTCCCGGTCATCGACGCCCTGCTGTCCGGCAACTGGCCGATGCTCGGCAGCACGCTGAGCCACCTGATCCTGCCCGCCGTGGTGGTGGCCGCTTATCCCGCCGGGCTGATCTCCCGCATGGTCCGGGCCCAGATCCTGGACACGGTCGGTGAGACCCACGTGCAGATGGCCCGCGCGCTCGGGCTGCCCGAGCGTGACGTGTTCGGGCGGTACCTGATGAAGCTCGCCTGGAGCCCGGTGTCGGCGGCGATCGCGCTGGTCTTCGGCTACTCACTGGTGAACACGTTCCTGGTTGAATCGATCTTCGACTGGCCCGGGCTCGGCAGCTACGCCGTGGCGTCGATCGGCACCCTGGACACCCCCGCGATCCTCGGCGTCACGCTGTTCGTCGCGATCGCCTACGTGATCGCCAACCTGATCGTGGACATCGTCCAGGCCGTCATCGACCCGAGGATCAGGCTGCGATGATCGAGATCCCGGAAGCCCCCGCCCCCGCCCCGGCCCCGGCTGCGGCGCTGCGCACGGGCGGCTGGCTGCGCAGCAACCCGCTGCTCGCGGTCGGCGGCGCCCTGTCCGCCCTGATCGTCCTCGCCGCCGTGCTGGCGCCGCTCATCGCTCCATACCCCGGCGACGCGGGCTCGGCGACGCACCCGTTCAGCGTGCTGAAGCCGCCGTCGGCACAGCACTGGTTCGGCACCGACCAGGTCGGGCGCGATATCTTGTCCCGGGTCATCTACGGGGCGCGGGTCTCGCCGCTGGTGGCGCTCTTCGTGCTGCTGATCGCCTGCGCGGTCGGCATCCCGCTCGGGATCGCGGCCGGCTACTTCGGCGGCTGGCTGGACGACGTGATCATGCGGCTGACCGACATCGTCCTCGCCTTCCCCGCGCTGCTGCTCGCGCTCGCGCTGGCCGCGATGCTGCCGCCGAGCATGACCAGCCTGACGATCGCGATCTCGGCGACGTGGTGGCCGTGGTACACGAGACTGATCCGCGGCCAGGCCGCCTCGGTGGCCGGCCGCCCGTACATCGAGAGCTGCCGGGCGCTGGGCATATCGCGGCGCCGGATCATCTTCCGGCACATCCTGCCGAACGCGATAACGCCGCTGATCGTGCAAGTCTCGCTGGACGTCGGCGGCGTCATCCTGACCGCGTCGGCGCTGTCGTTCCTGGGGCTCGGCGCCCAGGACCCGACGCCCGACTGGGGCCTGATGGTGTCGGAGGGCCAGACGTACTTCACCACCGACTGGTGGGTGGTCACGTTCCCCGGGCTCGCGATCCTGATCACCGCGTTCGCGTTCAACCTGCTCGGCGACGGCCTCCGGGACCTGCTCGACCCGAGGCGGGTGATCCTGCGGTGAGGCTCGAGATCACGGGCCTGAACGTGCGATTCGGGGCCAGAAGCGTCGTGGACGTTGACCATCTCGGCGTGGACGACGGCGAGATCGTCGGCCTGGCCGGGGAGAGCGGGTCGGGCAAGTCCATGACCACGCTGGCAGTGCTCGGGCTGGCGAACACGGTGGGCGCGACCGTCGCGGGCAGCATCAAGCTCGACAGCAGGGAGCTCGTAGGGCTGCCCGAGAAGGTCCTCATCGGCCTGCGCGGGAGCCGGATCGCGGCGATCTTCCAGAGCCCGTCGATGGCGTTCAATCCCGTGTTCCGGGTCGGCGACGTGGCCCTGCGCGCACTGCGGCGGCACGGCCTGACCGGAAGCGAGGCCACCGGCCGGGTGGAACAGGCCATGCGCGGGGTGCTGCTGTCGCCGGACCTGCTGCGCCGGTATCCCTCGCAGCTGTCCGGGGGCCAGCTGCAGCGCGTGGCGATCGCGCTGGCCGTCGCGCTGCGCGCCGAGGTGCTGCTCGCCGACGAGCCGACCAGCGCACTGGATGTGACGGTCCAGGCCGAGGTGCTCGAGCTGCTCCGCGAGCTGCGCAGCCGCGATGGCATGTCGGTGCTGTTCATCAGCCACGACCTGGCCGTGATCGCCGAGCTGTGCGACCGCGTCGCGGTCATGCAGGCGGGCAGCATCGTCGAGCAGGGCCCGGCCGGCCAGATCATGTCGGCCCCGAAGCACCCGTACACCGCCGACCTGCTGGCTTCGGTGCCGGCCATCGAGCGGGGCTGACGATGGCGGCGCTGCTCGAGATCGCCGGCCTGGAGGTGCAGTTCGGGCCCGTCCGCGCCGTGGACGGGGTGAGCCTGGACGTCGCGCCCGGCCCGTTCGGCCTCGGCCTGGTGGGGGAGAGCGGCTCCGGCAAGAGCACGATCGGCCGGGCGGTCCTCCGGCTGGTGCCGGCCGCGGCGGGCCGGATCCGCTTCGACGGCACGGACGTCGCCGCGCTGCGCGGCCGGGAGCTGCGGGACTACCGGCGGGCCGTGCAGATCGTGTTCCAGGATCCCGACAACACGCTCGACCCGAGGATGCGGGTGGGCCCGGCGATCGCCGAGGCGCTCGCCGCGCACGGGGTCGTTCCGCGCGGGGAGTCCGGGCGGCGCGTGCGTGAGCTGCTGGAGGAGGTCGGGCTCGACCCGGACTTCGTGTCCCGGTTCCCGCACCAGCTCTCCGGCGGGCAGCGCCAGAGGGTCGCGATCGCACGAGCGCTCAGCGTGCAGCCGCGGATGCTGGTCCTCGACGAGCCGACCAGCGCTCTCGACGTGCGGGCGCAGGCGCGGATCCTCGAGCTGATCGGGCGGCTGCGCGGTGAGCGCCGCCTGGCCTACCTCCTGATCACACACAACCTCGCCGTGGTCAGCGAGCTCTGCGAGCAGACCGCCGTGCTGTACCTGGGGCGTGTCGCAGAAAGCGGCCCGACGGCGGAGCTGCTCGCCGCGCCCGCGCATCCCTACACCCGAGCGCTTCGCTCGGCCGTGCCCGAGATCGCCGCGAGCGCCCGCGCCGCGCGCATCGTCCTGCACGGCGAGCCTCCCGACGCGACGAACCCGCCCTCCGGCTGCGTGTTCCACCCGCGGTGCCCGCTGGCCATCGAACGGTGCATAGTGGAGTCGCCTTCGCTGCGGGTTATAGCGCCGGGCCGGCTCGTGGCGTGCCACCGCGCCGAGGAAGTTCTGGCCGGCATCGAGATGCCGGAACGGTCCGGCACCGTCGCGTCCGCGCCCCGGCCGGAGATCTGAGGCCGGGGTGGCGCCGCCGGTCGTGGGCGTCGTGACGATCGGGCAGTCCCCGAGGACCGACGTGATGCCCGACATCGTGAAGCTGCTGCCCCCGGGCACGCGGGTGATCGAGCGCGGCGCGCTGGACCGCTCCGGCCCCGCCGAGCTGGTCGGCCTGGCCCCGGCGTGCGGCGAGAATCTGCTGGTCACACGGCTGCGGGACGGCACAGAAGTGGCGCTCGCCGAGGCCAGGCTGATGCCGCTGCTGCAGGACGCGGTCGACGACGTGACCGACCGCGGCGCGGTGGTCGTGGCCGCTCTCTGCACCGGCTCGCTGGCGGGCATCCGCTGCCCGCGGCCCCTGCTGATGCCCGGCCCACTGGTGAGGAACCTGGCAGCCGCCGTGGCTCCGGGTGCCCGCCTGGGCGTGGTCGTGCCGGCGCACGACCAGATCGAGCCGGTCAGCGCCGACTGGTCCGCGGCAGCCGGCGAGGTCCTGGTGCTCGCCGCGTCGCCGTACGGGCCGGCCGCCGCGCTGGCCCGGGCGGCGGACACACTCGCGGCCTGGCGTCCGGACCTGGTGGTGCTCGACTGCCTGGGCTTCGACGGCCCGATGAAGCAGATGGTGGCGCGGGCCGTGGGGGTTCCGGTGGTCCTGCCCCGGACGGTGCTCGCCGGCGCGCTCGCCGTCATGCTGTGAACAGGCCGGGCCGTGAGGGCCAGCCAACCGGGTTCCCTTACGCGCCGTCGTGTTCTGCCGGGGGTTGCATGCCGGCTGCGTCGATGGCGCGGACGAGCCGGAGCAGGCCAGATCTTACCGACTCGACCTCGTCGCGGCTCGTGAGCTGGGCCCAGTAGGCCTCGGCCCGGTCTCCCGCCGCCCGGGCGGCGGGCCGGGCGGCCTGGCCTTGCTTGGTGAGGAAGACCAGCCGTGACCGCCCGTCGCGCGGATTGGGGCGGCTTTCGACATAGCCGCAGCGTTCGAGCTGCTCGACGGCCTCGCGCATGGTCTGCTTGCGCACCCCGGCCCGGGCGGCTAGTTCGCCCACCGGGATGCCCTCGGCGGGCACGAACATCAGCGCCTTGGCATCCCCGGGGCGGATGTCGGCGAAGCCCGCGTCGCGGAGGGCGGCGTGGATGAACTGGGTGTGGTGCTGGTGGAGCACCCTCATCAGATACGTGATCCGGGGCCGGTCGGGCAGTTCACGGCTCATCACATCCCTTTCTCGGCGGCACGCGACGCCGCACGGGTCACATCCTAAACAATTGACAGGCACCTGTCTAATATGTATGTTGGACAGGTGCCTGTCTAGTAGGCCCGGGGGCTTCGGCCCAGGAAGGAGAGACCGCGATGCCCGTAGCAAACGTGCTTGGTTCGACGATGTCCTATCAGGAGATGGGAGCCGGGGATCCGGTGGTGTTCCTGCACGGCAATCCGACCTCCTCGCACCTGTGGCGGAAGGTGATGCCGCTGGTGGGGCCGGGCAGGCTGCTGGCGCCCGACCTGATCGGCATGGGGGACTCCGGCAAGCCCGCGATCGAGTACACGCTCGCCGATCACGCCCGGTACCTGGATGCCTGGTTCGACGCCCTGCACCTGGGCCGGGTGGTCCTGGTGGGCCACGACTGGGGCGGCGTGCTGGCCTTCGACTGGGCGGCACGCCATCCTGGGCGTGCGGCGGGGGTGGCGTTCCTCGAGACAATCGTGCGGCCGCTGGCCTGGGAACAGTTCCCCGAGTCCGCGCAGCCGTTCTTCCGCTCCCTGCGCACGCCGGGCGCGGGCGAGGCGATGGTTCTGGAAAAGAACGTCTTCATCGAGCAGGCCCTGCCCGCCGGCGTCATGACCAGGCTTGCCGCCGACGACCTCGCCGCCTATAGCAAGCCGTACCCGACCCCCGAAAGCCGCCGTCCGCTGCTGGCGTGGGCACGGTCCATGCCTCTCGGCGGGGAGCCGGAAGATGTGGTGGCCCGGGTCGAGGGCTATGACCGGTGGCTGGCGGCCAGCCCGGACGTCCCGAAGCTGCTGCTGACGTTCGACCCCGGGCCAGGGATCATGATCGGCCCGGAGCTGGCGGACTGGTGTCGCGGCCACATCGCCGCCTTGGAGGTCGCTGCCTGCGGCCGGTCCGGCCACCACGCCCCCGAGGACCAGCCGGCCGCCATCGCGGCCGCCATCGCGGCCTGGTCCGACCGCCACGGCCTGCGCCCTCCCGGCCCTGCGGCTTCGCCGGGCAAGCTCAGCGCAAGGAATGGTGGCTGGTCATGAAGGCGATCCGCCAGCACGCCTTCGGCGGCCCCGGCGAGCTGCGCCTGGAGGACGTCCCCGACCCCCAGCCGGGCCAGGGCGAGGTGCGCATCCGGGTGGAGGCCGCTGGCGTGCACCTGCTCGACACCGTGATCCGCAAGGGCGAGGCCGGCCCGCGGATTATGCCGTCCCTGCCGATGACCCCCGGGCGGGAGGTCGCCGGGGCAGTCGATGCCGTCGGGCCGGGCGCAGACAGCGCCCTGCTCGGCCGGCGGGTGGTCGCCGACCTCGGGCTGGCCAGCGGCGGGTACGCCGAACTCGCGCTCGCCAGCACCGGCTCCCTGCACAACATCCCGGCCAGCCTCGGCGCCGACCAGGCGGTCGCCATGATCGGTACCGGCCGGACCACGATGGCCATCCTGGAGCTCGCCCAGCCAGCGCCCGGCGACGTCGTCGTGGTCACCGCCGCGGCCGGCGGGATCGGCAGCCTGCTGGTCCAGGCGGCCCGCAACGCCGGCGCCACCGTCGTCGGCGCCGCCGGCGGCCAGGAAAAGACCGCCCTTGCCCATGAGCTCGGGGCCGCTATCACCGCCGACTACCTGCAGCCGGACTGGGCCCAGCGGGCGCGCGCCGAACTGGACGGCCGCGGCGCCACCCTCGTTCTGGACGGCGTCGGCGGCGACATCGGCCGCGCCGCCATGAACCTGCTGGGCGTCGGCGGCCGCCTGGTCATGTTCGGGTCGGCCTCCGGTAGCCTCATCGCCCTCACCGCGGGCGACCTGTACGGCCTCGGGATCACCGCCAGCGCAGCCATCGGCGCGCGCATCCTGCAGCGCCCCGGCGGCCTGACCGACCTGGAAAACAACGCCATCCAGGCGGCCGGGCAAGGCGACCTCAAGCCCGTGATCGGGCAGCGGTACGCCCTCGCCGACGCCGCTGCCGCCCACACGGCCATCGAGTCACGATCGACCACCGGCAAGACGATCCTGCGACCCTGACCAGCCGCGAGGCCACCGGGCACCACCCGCGCCCCACGACCCAGCACGCCACGACTAGCCCAGGAGGAAACCATGACCACCACGATCCCGGCAGCACCGTTCGCCGACCCGGCGCCAGTGGGGTGTCTAGAACGGGCGGCCACTGCGCTGAGGGCACATGGCTTCACCGTCGAGATCCTCGACGACGCCGCCGCCGCGCGCACCCGCGTCAACAACCTGATCCCCGCGGGCGTCAGCGTGTTCACCGCGGCCAGCGAGACCCTGCGCCTGTCCGGCATCGATGCCGACATCAACACCAGCGGCCGCTACCAAGCCGTCAAGCCACGCGTCCGGGCCATGGACCGGGTCAGCGAGGCCGACGAGATCCGGCGGCTGTCCGCAAGCCCGGACGTCGCGGTGGGCAGCGTCGCCGCGGTCACCGAAACCGGCTCGCTGGTTGCCGCCTCGGGCAGCGGAAGCCAGCTGCCGGCCTACTCCGGCGGGGCCGCCCGCAGGATCTGGATCGCCGGGGCGCAGAAGGTGGTAACCGACCTGCCCGCCGCGCTGCGCCGTGTCGAAGAACACTGCCTCCCGCTGGAGACCGCTCGCGCCCAAGCCGCTTACGGGCGGCCCAGCGCCATCAACCACCTTCTCATCTTGAACGCCGAGCCCTTCCCCGGCCGGAGCACTGTCCTGCTGCTCCGCGAAGCCATCGGATTCTGAACCGGCAGGAGAGCTGACATGAAAACCGACAACCCTCAGCGAAGCATCCTGCTGCTCGGCAAGAGCCAGTTTGTTCTCGACGACACCGCCGCCGGGCTGCGCGACCTCGGTTACACCGTCCAGACAACCAATGAGTTCACGCTCCTAGACGACCGGCTCGCTGGCGGCGACCACGCGATTCCCGTCCCCGGCCACATTCCGCCCCAGACCTCCACGCCAAACGGGCCACGCTCGGCCGGGCGGTTCGCCGCGGTGCAAGTCGACGCGGCGATCTACGCCCTCAGCATCGCCGCAGGGCAATAACAACCGCCAGGCCATGGCTGTTGATGACGACCACCCGGCCAGCACTTGCCATGGCTACGGCTGCAGCACATGCGTAGCCGTCTGGCGCTCAGGCTGGCGGCGCTTAGCCGCGAGGTAGTAGAGCACGGCGGCGACGATGAACCCGACGATCCAGGAGATGTCGGCACCGCCGAGACCGGTGGCGATCGGCCCGACGTACAGGCTGGAGTTGATGAACGGGATCTCGACGCCGATCGTCAGCACGTAGATGCCGACGCCCCACCAGTTGACCCGGCCGTACTGGCCGTCGACCTTGAAGAAGTCCTCGATGTCGTAACGGCCGCGGCGCACCAGGTAGTAGTCGGTCAGGTTGATCGCCGTCCACGGGATCATGAAGTACAGCAGGAACAGCACGAAGTTCGACAGGTCGGTGAGGAAGTGCGGACTCGCCAGGATCGCGAGCAGCGTGCCGAGGACCGCCACGGCCCCCGCGGCGAGGAATCTGGCCATCGGCGCTGAGCCGACCCGCCCGGACGGGGACACCGCGGCGGCACCGGAGAGGAACGGGCCGTAGAGGTTCTCCACGTTGGCCGCGAAGATCCCCAGCACCGCGGTGAGCAGGATCAGCCACTGCACGGACGGGAACAGCCCGGCGAAGTAGCCGGCGGTGTTCGACGAGATCGCGCCGGCAGCCAGGACACCGCCGTACGCTCCGATGATCATGAACCAGATCCCGCCGATGGCGGAGCCCGCGTACGTGTACCAGAACGTGCGCGAGGCCGGGGTGTCCTGCGGCAGGTACCGGGAGTAGTCCGACACGTACGGCGCCCAGGTGATCTGCCAGGACACGAAGATCGAGATGACCAGCAGGATGTTCGCGGCGGTGTCCGCGTGGCCGTGGTAGGCGGGCCTGGTCACGGTCAGCATCTTCACGGTGATCGCGAGGAACACCCCGGCGAACAGCACCGAGGCCCAGCGGTCATAGCGGTGGATCAGGTCGTAGCCGACCCACGCCATGACCAGCGTGGCTGCGTCGCAGATCACGATGCCCCAGTCCGTGGACACGTGCAGCAGCCGGGACAGCGCCTCGCCGCCGAGGATCGCGCTGGAGGTGAAGAACCCGATGTAGAGCAGCACCACGGCAAGGATCGGGAGTGCCGCGCCGAACATGCCGAACTGGGCACGGCTCTGGATCATCTGCGGCATGCCGAGCCTCGGCCCCTGGGCCGAGTGGTAGGCCATGAACAGGCAGCCGACGAGGTTGCCGATCAGGATCGCGGCGATGGCCCACGGCAGGCTGAGGCCGAAGACCACGGTGGCCAGCAGTCCGGTCGCCACGGCGGTGATCTGGGCGTTGCTGGCGAACCAGATCGTGAACAGCGTGTTCGGCTTGCCGTGGCGCTCACTCAGCGGGATGTACTCGATGGCCCGCTGCTCGACGATTTCCCTGCGACCTGAGTGTGCGCCCATACTTCCAGGTGACCACGGGGCGCGAGGTGCGTAAAGACCCCGATGGCGCCAGCGTGCTACACCATAACTATGGCGGACGACGTTGATGAACTGATCGCGGCGCTGCCCGACGGCCGGGTGAGCACGGACCCGGACGTCGTCGACGCGTACCGGCGGGATCAGACCACGGCGGTCACGCCCGGCGAGGCCCGGTGCCTGGTGTCCGCGCGCAGCACCGGGGAGGTGGCGGCCACGCTGCGGTGGGCGAGCAAGCACGGCGTGCCGGTGGTGCCGCGCGGCGGCGGGACCAGCCTGGCGGGCGGCGCCGCAGCGGTCGACGGCTGCGTGATCTTGTCGCTGGCCAGGATGAACGCGATACGCGAGCTCGACCCAGCCGACGAGCTGGCCGTGGCCGAGGCCGGCGTGATCAACGCCGACCTGGACCGCGCCGCCGCCGCGCACGGCCTGATGTACCCGCCCGACCCGTCGAGCTACGAGATATCCACGATCGGCGGCAACCTCGCGACCAACGCGGGCGGCCTGCGCTGTGTGAAGTACGGCGTCACCAGGGACGCGGTGCTCGGGCTCGAGGTCGTGCTCGCCGACGGCCGGGTGCTGCGCACCGGCCGCCGGACGATCAAGGGCGTGGCCGGCTACGACCTCACGAGCCTGTTCGTCGGGTCGGAGGGCACGCTCGGCGTGATCACCTCGGCGACGCTGCGATTGCGGCCAAGGCCGGCCACGCCACCGGTGACGCTGGCCGCGAGCTTCCCCAGCTTCGCCGCCGCGGCGCGCGCGGTGACCGCGATCACGGCGGCCCGGCTGCAGCCCAGCATGCTGGAGCTGCTCGACCGGGTCACGCTGCGCTCGCTCGACGAGTGGAAGAACCTCGGGTTCGGGGACGAGGTGCACGCGCTGCTGATCGCCCAGGCCGACAGCGACGACGCGGCCCGGCGGGCCGGGATCATGCAGCAGCTGTGCGCCGAGCACGGCGCGCTGCTCGCCGACGTGTCGGCCAGCGAGGCCGAGTCGCGGCAGCTCCTCGACATCCGCCGCCAGGCCTTCTTCGCGGCCGAACGGCTCGGCAACATGCTGACCGAGGACGTCTGCGTGCCCCGGTCCCGGCTGGCGGACATGATCGAGCGCATCGAGCAGGCCGCCGACCGGCACGGCGTGCTGATCGCCACGGTCGCCCACGCCGGCGACGGCAACCTGCACCCGGTCTTCGTCTACGACCGCGGCGAGCAAGACGTGCCCGCCAGCGTCTGGGCGGCGGCCGACGAGGTGTTCCGCGCGGCGATCGAGCTCGGCGGCACGCTGACCGGCGAGCACGGCGTCGGGATCATCAAGCGGCGCTGGCTGGCCATCGAACTCGGCGACGACTCCATGGCCGTGCACCACGCGATCAAGAACGCCCTGGACCCGGCCGGGATCATGAACCCCGGGAAGGCCATCTGAGCCAGCCCGGCCGGGCTCGCGGGCCAGCTCGCCCGGGCCCGCGGGCCAGCTCGCTGGCGATGATCTTGCTATACCCTGAGCACATGTACCGCAGCAGCCTCCTTCTTGCCTGGCCGCGCTGACACCACGTCAGCACAGTCAGCGCGGCCGCCCCTCCCGAAGCGAGGGGCCTTTTCATTTCCCCAGAGGTCGGGAGGACGCCAAAATGAGCAGCAGCGGCGAGGATGACAAGCCCCCGTTCCGGTACGACGCCACGCTGGCCAGCGAGATCGAGCTCGCGTGGCAGCGGAGGTGGGCGGCTGACGGCACGTTCCAGGCCCCGAACCCGGCCGGCTCGCTGTCCGCAGGTTTCGAGGAAACCCGGGGGAAAAAGAAGGCCTACATCCTCGACTTCTTCCCGTACCCGAGCGGGGCCGGCCTGCACGTGGGGCACCCGCTGGGCTACATCGCCACCGACGCGGCGTGCCGGTTCCAGCGCATGACCGGCCACAACGTGCTGCACGCGTTCGGCTACGACGCGTTCGGGCTTCCGGCCGAGCAGTACGCGATCAGCACCGGCCAGCACCCGGCGGTCAGCACGAACAACAACATCGCGACGATGCGCGGGCAGCTGCTCCGGCTGGGCCTGGGCTACGACATCCGGCGTGAGTTCGCCACCACCGACCCGCGCTTCTACCGCTGGACGCAGTGGATCTTCCTGCAGATCTGGGGCAGCTGGTTCGACGAGGCCCGCCAGCGCGCCCGCCCGATCAGCGAGCTGGTGGCCGAGTTCGAGGCGGGCACCCGCCCGCCGGCCGGCCCGGACAACCCGGACGCGAAGCCCTGGGCCGAGCTCGACGAGCTTTCGCGACGCCGGGTCGTCGACGGCTGGCGGCTGGCGTACGTGGCCGAGGAACTGGTGAACTGGGCGCCGGGCCTGGGCACGGTGCTGGCCAACGAGGAGGTCACGGCCGACGGGCGCAGCGACGTCGGCAACTTCCCCGTCTACCGCCGGCCGCTGCGGCAGTGGATGCTGCGGATCACCGCGTACGCCGACCGGCTGCTGGCGGACCTGGACGGCCTGGACTGGCCGGAGCCGGTCAAGCTGCAGCAGCGGAACTGGATCGGCCGCAGCGAGGGCGCGGTGATCATGTTCCCGGTGGCCGGGGCGGACGGCGGCGGGCCGGTCATCGACGCGTTCACCACCCGGCCGGACACGCTGCCCGGCGCCACGTTCCTGGTCCTGGCCCCCGAGCATCCGCTGGCCGGCCGGCTGGCGACCGCGCAGCAGGCGGGCGCGGCGCGGGCCTACCAGGAGCGTGCCGCGACGGTCGGCGACCGGCAGCGGATGGCCAGCAAGACCGGCGTGTTCACCGGCAGCTACGCCACGAACCCGGCCACCGGCGAGCCGATCCCGGTCTACCTGGCCGACTACGTGCTGCGCGGTTACGGCACCGGCGCGATCATGGCGGTCCCGGCCGACGACGAGCGTGACCGCGAGTTCGCCGAGACCCTCGGCCTGCCAGTGACCGAGTACGAGCCCCTCACCGATCCGGTCGCCTGGCTGGAGCGCACCGGGCACGGCCGCCGGCAGCGCAGCTACCGGCTGCGGGACTGGCTGTTCTCCCGGCAGCGGTACTGGGGCGAGCCGTTCCCGATCGTCTACGATTCCGCCGGCCTGCCCATCGCCCTGCCCGAGGAAATGCTGCCGGTCACGCTGCCGGAGATGACCGGCCTGAACGTAACGCCAGCCGCGGACCCCGGCAGCGAACCGGTGCCCCCGCTGGCCCGCGCAGCCGGCTGGGCCGACGTCGAGCTGGACCTGGGCGACGGGCCGCGGATGTACCGCCGGGAGCTGAACACGATGCCGCAGTGGGCCGGGTCGTGCTGGTACTACCTGCGCTACCTGGACCCGGACAACGACACCGCGATCGTCGACCCGCGTAACGAGCGGTACTGGATGGCGCCAGGGGACCGGCGGGCGGGCGAAACCGCAGAGCCTGGCGACGGGGGAGTCGACCTGTACGTCGGCGGCGCGGAACACGCGGTGCTGCACCTGCTGTACTCCCGGTTCTGGCACAAGGTGCTGTTCGACCTCGGCTACGTGTCCACCAGGGAGCCGTTCCGGCGGCTGGTCAACCAGGGCTACATCACGGCCGACGCGTTCACGGACGGGCGGGGCATGTACGTGCCCGCCGACGAGGTCATCCGGCAGGGCGACGGGGGCTACACCCACGACGGCGAGCCGGTGGCCCGCCGGTCGGGGAAGATGGGCAAGAGCCTGAAGAACAGCGTCAGCCCGGACGACATGTACGCGCGTTACGGCGCGGACACCCTGCGGCTGTACGAGATGGCCATGGGCCCGATGGGCACCGACCGGCCCTGGCAGACCGACGACATCGCGGGCGTCCACCGGTTCCTGCAGCGGCTGTGGCGCAGCATGGTGGACGAGTACAGCGGCGACCTGGTGGTGGACGACGGCCCGCTGCCCGCCGGCACCGCGAAGCTCCTGCACCGGACCATCCGGGCCACCCGGGAGAACTACACCGGCCTGCGGTTCAACCTCGCGATCGCCCGGCTGCAGGAACTGGCCAGCCACGCGGGCCGGATCACGGCCGAGCGGGGAGCGCTGCCGCGGGCCCTGGCGGAGCCGCTCGTGCTGATCGTCGCGCCGCTGGCGCCGCACATCGCCGAGGAGCTCTGGGCCCGGCTGGGCCACCCCCAGTCCCTGGCCTACGAGCCGTTCCCCGAGGCCGACCCGGCCCTGGCCGCCGAGTCCACGGTCGTGCTGCCGGTCCAGATCAACGGCAAGACCCGGCTGCGGATCGAGGTGCCCGCCGACGCTGGCAGGGACCGGATCACCTCGATCGTGATGGAGCATCCCGATCTGGCCCGGTACCTGGGCGGGGCGACGGTCGACCGGCTGGTGGTCGTGCCTGGCCGCATCGCCAATGTGGTGACCCGGTAGGTTTCAGGGGTGACCAGACAGGCTTGGGGAGACGCGATCGTCACGATGAGCGAGGCGGGCGGCGGCCCGCTCGATTTCTTCTTTCCCGATCCCCGGCTCGGCCCGCCGACCGGCCCCGGGCAGTTCACGCCGGTGCCGGAGCGGGCGGACCAGGTCCGGGCCGTGCGGATCACGCACCGGCGGGTGGAGATCGCCGACCTCGACGCGCCGCCCGCCGACCCCGGCGATGCGTACCTGCGGCTGCACCTGCTGTCGTACCGTATGGTGCAGCCGAACAGCATCAGCACCGACGGCATCTTCGGCGTGCTGCCCACGGTCTGCTGGACGACGGCGGGCCCGGTGGACGCCGCCGAGACCGTCGCGGTGCAGATCCGGGCGCGCGCGGCCGGGCGTCACATCGAGGTGCAGTCGGTGGACAAGTTCCCGCGGATGCTCGACTACGTGGTCCCGTCCGGCGTCCGGGTGGCCGACGCGAGCCGGGTGCGCCTCGGCGCCCACCTGGCCGAGGGCACCGTGGTCATGCACGAGGGGTTCGTCAACTTCAACGCCGGAACGCTGGGGCCGTCGATGGTCGAGGGACGGATCAGCGCCGGCGTGGTCGTCGGCGCGGGCACCGACGTCGGCGGCGGCGCCGCGATCATGGGGACGCTGTCCGGCGGCGGCAAGGAGCGCATCGTGGTCGGCGAGCGCTGCCTGCTCGGCTCGAACTCCGGGCTCGGCATCTCACTGGGCGACGACTGCGTGGTCGAGGCCGGGCTCTACCTCACCGCGGGCACGATCGTGACGGTGCAGTCCAGCGGGCAGCGGGTCAAGGCGCGCGAGCTGAGCGGGCAGTCCGGGCTGATGTTCCTCAGGAACAGCGTCACCGGAACCGTGGAGGCGCGGCCTCGCGCGAACACCTGGGGAGCGCTCAACGCCCAGCTGCACGCGGCCGATCAGCCCGCTTCCTGAGCGGGCTCACCGCTTGCGGGCCACGCCGCTGGCAGCGCGATGGCGGGGATGACCGCCGCGACCGTGATGCCGGTCGCCCACCAGAACGCGCCCTGAAAGGCGCTGGCGGCGCCGTGGCTGAGGAGCGACTGCAGTGCGACGGCGACGATCGCGGTACCGAAGGAGGCGCCGACCTGCTGCGCGATGCGCGTGTTCATCGTGGCGTGCGGGATGCCCGCCAGCGGGACGTCCTGGTAGGCGACCGACAGCGGCGGGACCAGCACGGTGCCGATGCCAAAGCCGCGGACTACCAGCACGGCACCGAGCCCCCACAGGCTGGTATGCGGACCGGCGAACGCGAACGGCACGGTCGCGACGGCGGCCAGCAGGAAGCTGCCGATCGTGACCGGGCGGGCCCCGAGCCGGGCGACGAGCTTGCCGACAACGAAGCGGGCTGCCAGCGCTCCGACGCCCTGGGGGATGAGCAGCAGCCCGGCGTGCAGCACGGTCTCGCCGCGCAGTTGCTGGTAGTAGAGCGGGAGCAGGAACAGCGCGGCGTACATCGCTGCACCGGCGGCGAACAAGACCGTGGCTGCGGTTCCCAGCGACCGCAGCCGCAGCAGCCGGATATCGACGATCGGCGGACGGTTGTGGGCCGAGAGCGCCCATGCGCAGAAGGCGCCGAGCAGCGCGACGCCGGCCAGCAGCGGGACGAGCACGCCGGCGTGGTCGAGCCCGCCGTCTTCGGAGAGGTTCGAGAGGCCGAGCAGGATCCCCGCCAGCGCCGAGGAGAGCAGGATCAGCCCAATCCCGTCCAGGCGCGAACGCGCGGTATCAGGATCGGGGCTGTCGGATGGGAGCAGCCGCCAGGCGAGCACCAGGCCGACCGCGATCACCGGCACGTTGACCAGAAACAGCCAGCGCCAGCTCAGCCAGTTCAGGATCACCCCGCCGATTACCGGACCGAGGATCGGGCCGAGCGCCAGCGGCAGGCTGACCGCGGCGATCAGATTGCTGCTGGCACGCCCGCCCGCGGCCCGGACGCCGAGGGTCTGCATCAGCGGGAAGATGAGGCCGGCGCCGAAGCCCTGCAAGACCCGGAAGCCGATCAGGCTGGTGTCGCTCCAGGACAGAGCGCACAGCACCGACCCGAGCACGAAGATCACCAGGGCCGCCATCCAGAGTCGCTTGCCGCCCCACCGGCTCTCCGCCCACCCGGTGACCGGGATCGCGACCGCCATCGCCAGCAGGTAGCCGGTCGTCACCCACTGAACCGTGCCGTCCGTGGAGTGCAGCCTGACCACCAGCGTGTGCAGCGCCAGGGTCACCATCGTCGAGTCGAGGATCGCCGCGATGCCGCCGACGATCAGCGCCAGCAGCGCCTTGCGTACCTCCGGCGACAGCTTCGTCTCGTTCGCCCTGGCTTCCGGGGGCTCAGCCGCGGTCCGGGTCACTGGCTCCTGCCGGGTCACCGGCTCCTGCCTCTTCATCAGCCCCTGCCTCCAATAAGAGTGCTATTCGTCTCTTAAAGACCATAGGCTGGCTTGATAAGGAATGCAAGCCTCTCTAACCTAGAGGCATGGCAGCATCAGTTCCGCAACAGGTCCACCGCCGCCGGCGCGGCCCGGAACTCGAATCTGCGCTGCTCGAAGCGGCGTGGGACGAGCTGGTCGAGGTCGGCTACGCCAGCCTGACGATGGAGTCCGCCGCCGTACGGGCCAAGACCGGCGTCGCCGTGCTCTACCGTCGCTGGGCCAACAAGGACCAGCTCGTGCTCGCGGCGATCGAGCACTACGGGCAGGCCCACCCGATTGAGATCCCGGACGCCGGCAGCCTCCGCGGCGACCTGCTCGCACTGCTGACCGCCATGAGCAGAGCCCGGGCTACCTTCATGGCCGTCGCCGTGGCCGCCGGCTTCTCCGGGCTGCTGACCGCCGCTGGCCTGACCCCGGCGCAGGCACGCGTGAGGCTGCTCGGCGACCGGCGGGTCCGGGGCGACCAGATCATCTACCAGCGCGCGCACGGCCGTGGCGAAATCGACCTCGAGCACATCCCGCCAGCGGTTCTCGCCATGCCATTCGACCTGGTGCGCCACGACCTGCTCATGAACCTCGAACCGGTAAAACCCGAACGAATCACGTCGATCGTGGACGAGATCTTTCTGCCTTTGGTGGCCAGCTAACAGTCATACGCGGGGGTTATGGGAGGATTGTCGGGTGATCGACGGGGGGAACGTTCCGGCGCTCGATTTTGCCGGTCTGACCAAGCGGTTCGGCTCGAACGTCGCCGTCGACCACATCGATCTCGTGGTTCCGCCTGGCTCGTTCTTCGGCCTGGTCGGCCCCAACGGCGCGGGCAAGACCACCTCGCTGTCGATCGCGGTGGGCCTGCTGCGCCCCGACGGCGGCACCGTGCGGATCTTCGGCCGGGACGTGTGGGCCGACCCGGTCGCCGCGAAGGCGCTGATCGGCGTGCTGCCGGACGGCCTGGCGCTGCCGGACCGGCTGAGCGGCCGCGAGATCCTGCTCTACCTGGGACTGCTGCGCGGGATGCCCCGGGACGTGGTGCTGGAGCGCGCGGACGAGCTGCTGCGGGTGCTCGAGCTGGACGGCGCGGAACCCGCCCCGGTGGTCGACTACTCGACCGGCATGCGGAAGAAGATCACGCTGGCCACCGCGCTGCTGCACAGCCCCAGGCTGCTCGTGCTCGACGAGCCGTTCGAGGCGGTCGACCCGGTGTCCGCGGCGACGATCCGGACCATTCTGCAGCGGTTCGTGGCCGCGGGCGGCTCGGTGATCTTCTCCAGCCACGTGATGCCGCTGGTCGAACGGCTCTGCGACCACGTCGCGGTCATCGCCAAGGGCAAGGTGCTGGCCAGCGGCCCGCTCGACGAGGTGCGCGGCGGCCAGGCGCTCGAGGACGCGTTCGTGCACATCGTCGGCGCGCGGGCCGGCGGTACCGAAGGGCTGTCGTGGCTCGCGTCCTGATCCAGATGAGAGCCGCGATCATGCGGCGGGCAACCTCGGGCAGGCGCTGGATCGGCGTGGCGCTGCTGGCCCTGCTCGCGACGCTGCTCGCGGTCACCACGCTGCTGGCCGGCCTGGTGCGCTACCGGTACCCGGGAGCCGGCGCCGACGTGGTCGCGACGCTCAGCCTCGGCTGGCTGCTCGGCTGGATCGCGGGCCCGCTGCTGACCGGCGACGACGCCGCGCTGCGGATGGACTACTTCAAGCTCCTGCCGATCCCGCCGAGACGGCTGGCGCGCGCCCTGCTCGGCGCCGCCTTCGCGAACGTCTCGCTGGTGTTCAGCCTGATCGCGTTCGCCGCACTGATCGCCCTCGGCGCCCGGTCGGGTGTGGCGGCCGCGCTCACCGGGGTGGCCGCGACGGCGCTCGATCTCGTGTTCGCCGTGGTCGCCTCGACGGTCGCGATCGCGGCGTTCGGCCCGACGATCAGCTCACGGCGCGGCCGTGACTTCGGCACGATCCTGCTCGCGCTGACGATCACGCTGCTGGCGCTGGCCTCGGGGCTGGTGCCGCTCG
>JASHQP010000619.1 GCA_030039095.1 Streptosporangiaceae bacterium | reverse complement strand
CTCAGGCAGGCCAGCCAGAAGTTCCAGCTCGCTGCTTGCCTGCGTGGGGACTTCATCATCATGCTCACCTATGTCGCAGGGCTGCTGGTACGTCCCCCCAGCAACAGACATCAGACCTCTGCGGCGAGGATGTCAAGGGTGATTGGTGATATTTATGGAAAAATTATGCGCCGTACAGGACCATACGTACGGTGTGGCTGCGGCTAGGAGGGCCAGCGGTCGCGCCAGGGCAGCGCGGCCTCGATCGCCGCGCACGCCGCGAGCACCAGCCCGTCCGCGTGCCGCGGGCCCACAACCTGTACCCCAATGGGCAGCCCGGACGCCGAGAACCCGCACGGCACGGTCGCGGCCGGCTGGTGGCTCATGTTGAACGGGTAGGTGAACGGGGTCCAGCTCGTCCACCGCGGCTGGGCGGACCCTTCGGGGACCTCGGCGCCGGCGGCGAACGCGACGATCGGCTCGGTCGGCAGCACCAGCAGGTCATACGTCTGATGGAAGGCACCCATGGCGATGCCGATCTCCGAGCGCTCGCGCAGCGCCTGCAGGTACCCGACCGCCGAATAGCGCCGGCCCTCCTCCGCTATCTCGGCCAGCCCCGCGTCGATCAGGTGCCTGCGGTCCTCGGGAATGTCGTCGACGACCCTGGCCGCTCCCGCGTACCAGAGGACGTCGAAGGCGGGCAGCGGGCTGGCGAATCCGGGATCGGCGCGCATGACCACCGCGCCGGCCTGCTCGAGCGCCGTGACCGCGCGCCGGACCGCGGCGGCCACCTCGGGATCGACCTTGGCGTAGCCGAGCGCCGGGCTGTAGGCCACGCGCAGGCCGCTCACTTCGATGGTGTCGAGCTCGGCGCTGACCGGGGCCCGCCGGTCCAGCGCCAGCGGGTCCCGGTAGTCGGGCGATCCGAGCGCGTCGAGCAGCAGCGCCGCGTCGGCGACCGTGCGCGCCATGGGCCCGACGTGCGAGAGCGTGCCGAACGTGCTCGGCGGGTAGACCGGAACCCGGCCGTGGGTGGGCTTGAGCCCGACGATGCCGCAGAAGCTGGCCGGTATCCGGATCGACCCGCCGCCGTCGGTGCCCAGGGCCAGCGGGCCCATGCCCGACGCGACGGCCGCGGCGGCACCGCCGCTGGATCCGCCCGTCGTCCGGCCCGGATCCCACGGATTGCGGGTCACGCCGGTCAGCGGGCTGTCGGTCACGCCCTTCCAGCCCCACTCGGGCGTGGTGGTCTTCCCGAGCAGCACCGCACCGTGCTCGCGCAGCCGTGCGACCGCCGGGGCGTCAACGTCCCACGGGCCGTTCTCGTCGATCGTGAGCGAACCACGCAGCGTCGGCCAGCCGCTCGTCAGCAGCAGGTCTTTGACCGAGACCGGGACACCGTCCAGCAGCCCAGACGGCTCTCCGGCGTGCCACCGCTGCTCGGACTGCCTGGCCGACGCCAGCGCGTCGGAGTCCCGGACCAGGCAGTAAGCGTTGGTCCTGGCGTTCTGCGCGTCGATTCGCGCGAGCACCTCTCGCGTCGCCTCCACCGGCGAGACCTCGCGCCGCCGGTACAGCCCCAGCAGTTCCGTCGCGCTCAGCCTGGTGACGTCCGTGTTCTGCATGTGGCGACCCCTTCATCTCCGGCAAGCGCTGTGACCCGACCGTATATCGGCGGTGCCGCACCGCACGGGGCGGTTCCTATACACCGAGCGCATACTGGCGTTCCGAGAATATAGACACAGCGTATACACTCAGTGTATTGTCGCGCTCGTGAGCGTTCCCCTTACCCTTCTTGGCCTGCTCGAGCGCGAGCCTAGCCACGGCTATGACCTCAAGCGCGAGTACGACGCCTACTTCGGCCGCGCCAAGCCGCTGCCGTTTGGGCAGGTCTACGCGACGTTGAGCCGGCTGACCCGGGACGGCAAGGCGATAGCCGGCGAGGCCGAGCCCGGCGCCGGACCGGACCGCAAGCGCTACGCGATCACCGAGCTGGGCGCGGCCGAGGTCGAGACCTGGCTCTCCGAAGCCGTGCAGCCCGAGCCGCACCTGCAGACGGTGCTGTTCGCCAAAGTCGTGCTCTCGCTGATGCTCGGCCGTTCCGCCGAGCAGTACCTCGACATCCAGCGGCTCGCCCACATGCAGCGCATGCGGGAGCTGACCGAGATCAAGCGCACCGGCAGCCCGATGGACGCGCTCCTCGCCGATCACGGGCTGTTCCACCTGGAAGCCGACCTGCGGTGGATCGACCTGACCGCGGCCCGGCTGAACTCCCTCGCAGAAATGGTTGGTATGCAGTCATGAGCTCTGCCGAGCAGTCTCGTTCCCCTGGCTGCCTCATCGAGGCGCGGGACGTCGTCAAGTCGTTCGGCCAGACACCGGCCCTCCGGGGTGCGAGCGTGTCCGTGGTGGCCGGCGAAATCATCGCGATCATGGGCCCCAGCGGCTCTGGCAAGTCAACGCTGCTGCACTGCCTGGCCGGCATCTTCAAGCCGGACAGCGGGCAGGTGTGGTTCGACGGCACGCGGCTTGACGAGCTCAGCGAGACCAAGCGCACCGAACTGCGGCGCACCGCGTTCGGCTTTGTCTTCCAGTTCGGCCAGCTCGTGCCGGAGCTGAGCACGGCCGACAACATCGCCCTGCCGCTGCTGCTGAACGGGGTCCGGCGCAAGACCGCGTATCAGACCGCGCAGTCGTGGCTGGTACGGCTCGGGCTGGCCGAGCTCGGAGCCAGCCGCACCGGCGAGCTTTCCGGCGGCCAGGCCCAGCGGGTGGCGCTGGCCAGGGCGCTCGCGCCCCGGCCGAAGGTCATCTTCGCCGACGAGCCGACCGGCTCGCTCGACTCGCTGACCAGTGAGAACGTGATGGATCTGCTGGTGGGCATCGCCCGCGAGGAGGGCACGACGGTGGTGCTGGTGACCCACGACGCCCGCGTGGCGGCGTACGCGGACCGCGAGGCGATCGTCCGTGACGGCACGGTCACCGCCGCCGTCGCTCCGCTCGATCCAGCGGGCCGCCACGCCGGCGCCGAGGTCGCCGGGTAATGGTCCGCCTCGGGCTTCGGCTGTCGTTGCGGAGCGGCCGCGAAGCACTCATCCGCCTCGTTCTCACCACCCTCGCGGTCGGGGTCGGCGCCGCGCTGCTGTTCTGTGTGCTGGCCGACTACCACGCGTTCCAGACCAGCAACAACCGGCGGTGCTGGGAGTGCACCCAGGGACCGGGATCCAGCGCCACGGTCACCCCCACGCCCGGCGCGGAGCTGTGGCAGTCCAGCGCCGACTACTTCGACGGCCAGACGATCGAGCGGCTCGACCTGGCCGCCCTCGGCCCGCACGCTCCGCTTCCCCCGGGCCTGTCCCGGCTGCCCGGTCCCGGCCAGTACTACGCGTCGCCCGCGCTGGCCGCGCTGCTGCGCACGGTGCCGCGGGACGAGTTGGGCGATCGCTACCCGGGCCGGCTGGTCGGCACGATCGGCGACAAGGCCCTCACCGGCCCTGACGAGCTGGTCATCTTCATCGGGTACAGGCCTGCGCAGCTGGCCACGATGGGGGCACAGGTCGTCACCAAGATCGCGACAGCCCCGCCGAAGCAGGTCTGGTCGCACTACTTCCGGTACGCGTTCGCGGTCGGTGTGCTCGCCGTGCTGTTCCCGATGCTGATCCTGATCGGCACGGCCACCCGGCTGGCGGCCGCGCGCCGCGAGGAGCGCTACGCGGCGATGCGGCTGGTCGGCGCGACCCCGCGGCAGATCAGCGTCGTCGCCTCGATCGACGCGATGGTGAGCGCGCTGCTCGGCGTGGGACTGGGCATTGGCATCTTCGCGCTGGTACAGCCCGCCCTGGCGAACTCGTCGCTGATCGGCGTCCGCTACTTCGCCTTTGACGTCACGCCCACCACCACTGACTACGTCGGGATGCTCGTCGGCGTGCCGGTCGTGTCGGCCATCGCCGCGCTGCTGTCGCTGCGCCGGGTGCAGATCTCGCCGCTCGGGGTGATCCGCCGGATGACGCCGCCGCAGCCGAGCATCTGGCGGGTGGTGCCGCTGCTCATTGGGATTGGCCTGTTCGTCGGGGGCCTGGCCATAACCAACAGGCAGTCCATCGGCGGGCCCGCCTACCCTGGCCTGCTCATCACCATGATCGGCCTCGTGATCGCCGGGCCCTGGCTCACCGCGCAGGCGGCGCGCCTGTTCGCGCGGCTGGTCAGGGGGCCGTCGCCGCTGCTCGCCGCGCGGCGGCTGGCCGACAATCCGAGGGTCGCGTTCCGGGCCGTGGCCGGGCTGGTGCTCGCGGTGTTCCTGGGCACGATCGTGGCCGGGCTGCTTCCCGCGGTCAACGCCACAACCGCCACACCGAGCGCCAGCGGCCTGGACAACGTCCTGCTCGACACGTTCGGCGGCGGCGCAGGCCCGTTCGGCCCGGCTGGGCTGTCCCCGAAGGCCAGCGCCACGCTGCTCAGCGAGCTGGGAACCTTCAACGGCGCCACGACCTACCCGGTCTACGCCATCGCACAGTCACAGCAGCCCACCGGGCCGGTCACGGTCAAGCCCGGCCACCACCAGGGCCGCGGCGGCGCGGGCGGAGGCCCACGAGGGCCCACGTACGACAGCATCATCAGCTGCGCCAGCCTCAGGGGGCTGGCCGTGCTCGGCCAGTGCGCTCCCGGGGCCCAGGCCGTCAAGGTCACCGCGTCCAACCTGCTGTTCAGCGACAACCCGACGTACAGCACCCAGCCGATCGCGAACGCCAGCAACCCCGCGGTCCCGGACAGCTTCTCGCACCTCTACCTGGAGGCGGTGCTGATCCGCGTCAGCAACTCCGCGGCCCTGGAGCGCGTGCGGACCTTCCTCGACACCCACGCGCCGCAGTCCGGATCGAACCCTCCGAAGACGTTCGGCGAAGCGGTGCAGATCCGGCTGGCGTACGCCGACACCGTGTCCCGGCTGGTGTACATCGCGGTGGCGCTGACGCTGCTGGTCGCCGGGTGCAGCCTCGCGGTGACGGTCGGCGGGAACCTGGTGGAGCGCAAGCGGCCGTTCACGCTTCTGCGGGTGAGCGGCACGCCGCTCGCCACGCTCTACCGGGTCGTGCTGCTCGAGGCGATCCTCCCCCTCGCAGCGGCAACGATCGTCGCGGCGGGCGTCGCCTACGGCATAGCCGTGCTGACGGTAGACCGGATGGCGCCGGCCGGCACGCCCACCCCCACGCTCGGGCATGCCTACTTCGCGATCATGGGGGTGGGCCTGGCGATCTCGCTGCTGGTCATCCTCGTGACGATGCCGGTGCTCGGGCGCACGACCGGACCGGGCAACGTGCGCTTCGAGTAGGCCAGACGGCCGGCCTCAGCCGAGCGCCCGCATCAGGGGGGCGAAGCACCGGGCCCGGTCGCCGGGCAGCGGCCGGCCGCCGAACACCATCGCGGTCGACGAGACGCCCGGCACGAGCCCATGCTCGGCGGCCCACTCGAGCAACCGCGGATGCCGGTCGTCGAGGTCGATCCGAACGGGGCCCGACACCGTCGCCGCGGCGTCGGCGATCAGGGTCTTCGCCTCGTCGTCGCCATTCGCGACCACCGGGCCGATGCTGACATAGCGCAGGCCTTCGTACGCACCCCCGTACCCGGTGACCGCGCCGAGCCGTTCGACCACGCGCAACTGCCCGGTGAATCCGGGCAGCCGCCGCACCAGGAGCGCCCGGTCGGTGCCGTTGGCCCGCGCGTCGAGCCTGCGGATCGCCATCAGGTCTCCCGGTCCGGCCAGCCGTGACCGGCCGGGTGACGGAACGGGATCCGCGGGCCGGAAGCAGCCCAGGTGGGTCTGGGTCACGCCGACAGGAACGAAGCCGAGCTTCTCGTAGAGCGGGCGGCCGACGGGTGTCGCATGCAGGAACACCGTCGCGTCCCCCGCATCCTCCAGCGCCCGGGTCATCAGGGCGCGGCCCAGGCCGCGGCCGCCGTACCGGGTGGCGACCAGCATCATGCCGATCACCGCGAACTCAGCCCCGTAGCGGGTGAGAGCCGTCACGCCCGCCAGCTCGCCGCCCGGGTCACGCACGCCGTACACGACGGCGATATCAAACAGCAGCCGCCACTTGCGCTCCTCGGGCAGCCAGCCCCTGTCCTGGGCCAGCGCGAGGCAGCCAGGCAGGTCAGCCGAGGTCAGCGCCTGGATTTGGCCGAACATGCGTTGATCGTCACCCGCGGCTGCTGCGCTCCGCCACCGAATTATCCGCGGCGGCGCCGTCCGGGATGGCGGCGCTGACCAGCGCGGCGGCCACCGTACGCGCGGCGGCCCCGGCGCCGCGATCGCGGTCCATCCAGGCGCTGATTCCCGCGCCGTCGTAGACGAGCACGAGCTGCTGGGCGAGGCTTCTGGGGTCGGTCGCGCCCGCCTCGTGCGCGAGACCGGCGAACAGGCCGTGGAGCCAGGCGCGGTACTCGCCGGCGACCTCGTCAACGGCGCCTCCCGGCGCCGCCTCCGCCTTGGCGCCGACGAACGCGCACCCCCGGAACCCGGGGTCGGTGAACGACAGCCCTTGCACCTCGAAGACCCCGACGAGCCGCTCCCTGGCGGTTGCGTACCGCGCCTCGAGCTCGTCGCTCATGCGCTGCATCGTGGCGGCGTGCCGCGCCCGCAGGTAGGCGCGGACCAGCCCTTCCTTGCTGCCAAAGGCGCTGTAGAGCGTGGCCTTTGCGACCCCGGCGTGCTCGATGACCCGGTCGATCCCCACGGACTGCACGCCCTCGGCGTAGAACAGCTCGCTGGCGGCCGCCAGCAGCCTGGCACGCGCCGCGGCGCTCCGCTCGCGCGGCGCGGGCCCCTTGGCAGCCACCCCTGGCACGTCAGCCTGCCGAGAGTGTCAGATCGCCGTGCGGCCGCCATCGGCCGCCAGCACCGCGCCAGTGATGTAGCTCGCACGCGGCGAGGCCAGGAAGCCAACCAGCGCGGCGATCTCCGCCGTGCTCCCGGCCCGGCCAAGGAGGGTGGTGGCACCGAGCGCCGTGGTCCGCTCGGCGGCAGCCCCGTCGGTGTAGACCGGGCCGGCGGCCACCGCGTTGACCCGCACGCCGCCCGGGCTGAACTCCGCCGCCCAGGCCCGCGTCAGCGACTCGAGGGCGCCCTTTGTCGCGCCGTAGGCGGCTGCCGGGGCGAGCCCGATCCGGCCGGCCATGCTGCTGACGTTGATGATGCTGCCGCTGCCCCGGGCCGCCATTCCCGGCGCGAGCGCCGCCACCAGGAAATAGGGAGCCCTGACGTTGCTCGCGAACAGCGCGTCGAACCGCTCGGGCCCGAGGTCCGCTGTGGCGCCGAACCAGGAGAACCCGGCGTTGTTGACCAGCACGTCGATCTGTCCGGCCGTCGCAGCGAGCCGTGCGATGGCCGCCGGGTCGGCGAGGTCGGCCGCGGCGAAGCTTGCCCGGCCACCCGCCGACTCGATCCCGTCGACCACCTGCGCCCCCCGACCTGCGTCACGCCCGTGCACGATCACGTGCAGGCCGTCGGCGGCGAGCTGCTGCGCGATCGCGCGGCCCATGCCCGACGTTGCGCCGGTCACCAGCGCCCGCTGGCCGCCGGCAGCATCGCGTTGCTCATCCGGCATTTCATCCTCCCCGGCATCTGGCGT
>JASHQP010000059.1 GCA_030039095.1 Streptosporangiaceae bacterium | reverse complement strand
CGCCCTTGGACGCCAGCGCCAGCGTCGCGTCCAGAATCCGCTTCCTGCGGTCACGCTGCGCGGCCGAGCCGAACTCGGCGGCCGGTGCGTTCGGCACGGCCGTGCCGCTGATACGTGTTCTCGCTGCTGCCATCAGGGTTCCTCGCGCTCTAAACAAACCGGAGCTGCTCCCTGGTCTCCGGCAGGCGATTCGCGCGGGCCAGGGCGGTGCCGCGGTCCGCGCCACCAACCAGCGTACCAATGCGGCGGCCCTGGCCAGGCGTGCTGCGCTGGCCGGCGGCAGGTAAAACGTGTTCTAATTTTGCGAGCCGCCGCCCCAGGAGGACCGGTGCCGATCGGCATGGACTTCACCCTCGGCGAGACCGAGCAAGCGGTCGCCAGCGCCGCCGCCGAGGCGCTGGACCGTGCCCGGCCGGTGCCCGGCGAGCCTGGGGCCGATGACCCGGCGCTGTGGAAGGAGCTCGGCCGCGCCGGGGTGCTCTCGCTCGCCCTGCCGGCCTTCCTCGGCGGGGACGAACTCGGCGTGATGGCCGTGGCCACGGCGCTGACCGAGATCGGCAGACGCGCCGCCGCCGTACCCGCCCTGGCCACGCTGGCTCTCGGCGTGCTGCCCGTCGCGCGGTGGGGCGACCGCGACCTGCAGCGGGCCCTGCTGGACGGCGTGGCATCCGGCGACACCCTGCTCACCGCCGCGGTGCGCGAGCCGTCGCGGGTGATGCCCGCGGTCCCGGCCACCACGGCCAGTCTGGCCGACGCGCCCGGCACGGTCTCCGGCGTCAAGATCGGCGTGCCGTGCGGCCCGGCCGCCGACTGGATCCTGGTGCCGGCCAGGATCACCGCCGGGGGCACCGGCACCGCGGTCATGGCCGTCGCCGGGTCGGCGAGCGGGCTGTCCTGGCGGCGCGCACCCAGCTCCGCCGGCCAGCCCGAGTACTCGCTGAGGCTGGACGCGGCGCCGGTCAGCCACGTGCTCGGGGCGGGAGTGAAGGGCGACGGCGAAGAGGGCACGGGGAGGTGGGCGGGGGGTGGGCGCGCCGTGACCGATCTCTATCAGCTTGCGACCGCCGGGGCGTGCTGCCTGGCCGACGGGGCGCTCGCTGGCGCGCTGTCGCTGACGTCGTCGCACCTCGCGGCGAGGGAGCAGTTCGGCCGGCCGCTGGCCACGTTCCAGGCCGCAGCCGAGAAGATCGCCGACGTCTACATCGCCTCGCGCACCCTGCACCTGGCGACGCTCTCGGCCTGCTGGCGGCTGGACACCGGCCGTGGCGCGGCCGCCGACCTCGACGTGGCGGCGTACTGGCTCGCCGACCGCGCACCCTCGGCGCTGCAGACCTGCCACCACCTGCACGGCGGGATCGGCATGGACGTCAGCTACCCGCTGCACCGCTACTCCTCGCTGGTCAAGGACCTGGCCAGGTTCGTGGGCGGCGCCGGCTACCGGCTGGACCGGCTCGGCGCCCGGGCGTGTGACCAGGCGGACAGGTCTGACACCGAGGCCCGCGATGTTTCTTGACCTCACCCAGGACCAGCTCGCGCTGCGCGACGAGCTGCGGACCTACTTCGGCGGGCTGATGTCGCCCGACGAGCGCGCGGCGATGCTCACCGAGCGGCACGGCCCCGTCTACCGTGAGATCGTGCGCCGAATGGGCCGCGACGGGTGGCTGGGGATCGGCTGGCCCGCCGAGTTCGGTGGCCGCGGGCTCGGCCAGGTGGAGCAGCAGATCTTCGTCAGCGAGGCGGCCCGCGCCGATGTGCAGCTGCCGCTGGTCACCTTGCAGACCGTCGGCCCGACGCTGCAGGCCCACGGGACCGCCGAGCAGAAGGACCTCTTCCTGCCCAGGATCCTGGCGGGCGAGGTGCACTTCGCGATCGGGTACACCGAGCCCGAGGCAGGCACCGACCTGGCCGCGCTGCGCACCCGCGCGGTACGCGACGGTGAGTTCTACGTGGTCAACGGGCAGAAGATCTTCACCACCGGGGCGCACGACGCCGACTACGTCTGGCTGGCCTGCCGGACCGACCCCGACGCGCCGCGGCACCGGGGGATCTCCATCCTCATCGTCGACACCACCGACCCCGGCTTCTCGTGGACACCGATCATCACCCACGACGGAGCCCATCACGTCGACGCGACCTACTACTGCGACGTGCGGGTGCCCGTGACCATGCGGGTCGGCGAGGAGAACGCGGGATGGCGGCTGGTGACCACGCAGCTCAACCACGAGCGGGTGGCGCTCGGCCCGGCGGGCCGGATCGCCGTGCTGTACGACCGGGTGCGCGCCTGGGCGCAGGACCGTACCGGCCCGGACGGCCGGCCGCTGCTCGGCATGCCGGACGTGCGCCGCGCCCTGGCCGAGACCTACGCCTGCCTGCGCATCAACGAGCTGCTGAACTGGCAGGTCGCTGTCGCGCCCACGGTCGACGTGGCCGACGCGTCGGCCACCAAGGTGTTCGGCTCGGAGCGGCTGCAGCGCATCGGCCAGCTCCTCGAGGACGTCGTCGGGCGGCACGGCGACCCGGCCGACCCCGGCACGGCCGACCTGCTCCGGTGGCTCGACGTCCAGGCCAAGCGCAACACGGTGCTGACCTTCGGCGGCGGGATCAACGAGATCCAGCGCGAGCTGATCGCCACCGCCGGGCTCGGCCTGCCGCGGGTACCCAGGTGAAGGGGCGGGCGTGACCGTTCAGGCCGGCAATTCGGGTTCGGACGCCGCGTCGGCAGCGATCGCCGAGGCCGCGGCGCGGATCGCGGCGAGGGGGGAGTCCCGGCCCCGGCGGGCGCGGGATCCGGTCAACCTGCCGATGATCCACAACTGGGCCGAGGCGATCGGCGACGCGAACCCCGTCTACACCGACGGCGCCGCGGCCGCGGCCTCGGTGCACGGCGGCCTGGTTGCGCCGCCGGCCATGGCGCAGGTCTGGACGATGCGCGGGCTGCATCCCCGCGCCGGCGACGACGATCCGCTCGGCCTCATGTCCGCGGTGCTCGACGAGGAGGGGTTCACATCGGTCGTCGCGACGAACTGCGAGCAGGAGTATGCGCGCTACCTGCGGCACGGTGAGCAGGTCGAGGTGCGGTCCCGGCTGGAGGGCGTCACCGGGCCGAAGCGGACGTCGCTCGGCGAGGGCTGGTTCGTCACCACGATCAGCACCTGGTACGCGGGGAGCGAGCCGGTCGCCACGATGCTGTTCCGGATCCTGAAGTTCAGGCCGGCCCCGCCGCCACCGGTGAGCGACGTGCTGCGGCCGGTCGTGTCGCGGGACACGGCATTCTTCTGGGACGGCACCGCAGCGGGTGAGCTGCGGATCCAGAGGTGCGGTCGCTGCGGGGCGCTGCGCCACCCGCCGGGCCCGATGTGCCCCGGCTGCGGCGCGGCCAGCCCCGGGTACGTCGTGGCCGCGGGCACCGGCGAGGTGTACAGCTACGTGGTGCAGCACCACCCGCCGGTCCCCGGAAAGTCTCTGCCGATCGTGGTCGCGCTGGTGCAGCTCACCGAAGGCGTCCGCATGGTCGGCGAACTGCTGGACGTCAGCCCGGAGCGGGTGCGGATCGGCCTGCCGGTACGGGCCGCTTTCGTCCGGGTGGATGACGCGCTGACGCTGCCGGCCTGGCGAGAGGACCCACGGTGACCGACCTCGTGCTGCCGGACCTGGTGATCGACGTCACGCCCACGTTCGTGGTCGCCTCCGCGATCGCGACCAGGGACTTCCAGGACGTGCACCACGACAGGGACCGCGCCGTCGAGCGGGGCAGCAAGGACATCTTCGTCAACATCCTCACGACCACCGGCCTGGTGCAGCGCTACGTCACCGACTGGGCGGGGCCGCAGGCGCTCGTGCGCAAGGTCGCGATCCGGCTCGGCGTGCCGTGCTACGCCGGGGACACGCTCACGTTCTCCGGCCAGGCCGTCGCCGCCGTCGACGCCGGCGGCGAGGTCGAGGTGGCGGTCGTGGGCCGGTGCAGCCTCGGCGACCACGTCACCGCCACCGTTCGCGTGGTGCTGCCGCCCGGCGATAAAGAACCCGCCTCGTGGATGTACCAAACGACGGGTAATAGGCCGTCGAACGGTACATTCACCGATCCGGGCCGACGGCCGACCGGGGCCGAACATGGGGCGGCTGCGGCAGATGAGGCCGATGGGGCGGGGGACGCGGGGTGATGTCCGGGGCGGCGGCGATCGCCGGCATCGGGGCCACCGAGTTCTCGAAGGACTCGGGGCGCAGCGAGCTGCGGCTGGCCGCCGAGGCGGCGCGGGCGGCGCTGGCCGACGCCGGGCTGAGCCCGTCCGACGTGGACGGCATGGCGACGTTCACGATGGACAGCACAGCCGAGATCGCGCTCGCGCGTGAGCTCGGAGCCGGTGAGCTCACGTTCTTCGGCCAGGTCGGCTACGGCGGCGGCGCCGCCTGCGGAATCGTGCAGCACGCGGCGATGGCCGTCGCAACCGGGATCGCCGACGTGGTGGTCTGCTACCGGGCGCTGAACGAGCGCTCCGGCCACCGGTTCGGCCAGGTTTCCCGGGCCGCGGTGGCGGCGCCGACGTCCGGTGGCGTCGACAACGGCTGGCACTACCCGATGGGCCTGGCCGTCCCGGCCGCGACCGTCGCCATGATCGCCCGGCGTTACATGCACGACTACGGCGCGACCAGCGAGGACTTCGGCCGGGTCACCGTCGCCGACCGGCGGCACGCCGCCGCCAACCCGCACGCCTGGTTCTACCGGCGGCCGGTGACGCTGGCCGAGCACCAGGCCTCGCGGTGGATCGTCGAGCCGCTGCGCCTGCTCGACTGCTGCCAGGAGAGCGACGGCGCCGTCGCCGTGGTCGTGACCAGCGCGGAGCGGGCCCGTGACCTGCGGCGGCCGCCCGCCGTGATCCGCGCCGCGGCGCAGGGCTCCGGCCCGGATCAGTACGTGATGACCAGCTACTACTCGGGTGAGCTCGGGCTGCCCGAGATGGGCGTGGTGGCCACGCAGCTCTGGCGCCAGGCCGGGATCGGCGCGCAGGACGTCCGGACCGCCGTGCTCTACGACCACTTCACGCCGTACGTGCTGCTGCAGCTCGAGGAGCTCGGCTTCTGCCTCCGCGGGGAGGCCAGGCACTTCATCGCGGACCAGGCGATCGAGCTCGGCGGGCGGCTGCCCGTCAACACGCACGGAGGCCAGCTCGGTGAGGCGTACATCCACGGCATGAACGGCATCGCCGAGGCGGTGCGCCAGGTCCGCGGGACCTCCGTGAACCAGGTCCGCGGCGATGGCCCGGTGCTGGTCACGGCCGGCACCGGCGTGCCGACCAGCGGCCTGGTCCTCGGCCCGGCCTGACCTCCCCGGCCCCGGCCTCCCCGGCCCCGGCCTCCCCCGCCCCGGCCTCCC
>JASHQP010000618.1 GCA_030039095.1 Streptosporangiaceae bacterium | reverse complement strand
GGAAGGTCCAGCCGAGCCGTTCGAGGATGGCCTGGCGGTTCCGGTCGGCTTCCCACCGGTCGGGTCCGTGGTAGGCGTCTCCGTCAAGTTCGACCGCTAGGCGGCTACGCTGGCCCTCGACGACGAGGTCGATGCGGAAGCGGCCGACCCTATGCTGGACTTTGACACGGTAGCCGCGGGCGATGAGGTGGCGGTAGACGTCGCGTTCGAAGTCGGAGTCGAAGCGGTCTTCTGCCTCGCTGGTAGCGTCATCGACGCGTGCGGGGTTCTGGCAGTAGCGGATGAACCGGCCGCGGACGTCGTCGGGATGCAGTTCGTCCGGGGAGATGGAACGGATGCACCACATCTGGTCCTGGGCACGGCTGGCGGCGACGTTGATCCGTTGCCGGTCGGCGTCTTTGGTCATTGCCCCGATGCGGCGGCCTTCGCCGGCGGCGACGACCAGGGACAGGAACATGATGTGTCGTTCGTCGCCTTGGAAGTGGTAGGCGTTGCCGCAGCGGATGCGGCGCCGTTCCATTTCCTGTTCACCCAGGCTGCTGGTGAGTTTTTTCTGGATGAGTTCGGCTTGCCCGTCGCCGAGGAGCGAGATGACACCGAAGGTTTTGCCGTCGTAGCGTGGATCGGCGCACAATTCGGCGATCTTGACGGCGATGTAGTCGGCTTCGGGCGGGTTGGTGTCGGTGCCGGGTTCCCGGTAGCCGTCGGGAATGTGGATGTCCATGACGCTTTGCCAGGAAGGGTCGGCGGGCTGTTCGCGCAGCGGGAGGATGGCGTAGTTGTAGGCGAGGCCGTTGGAGAACTCAATGATTTCTGGCAGGCTGCGGAAGTGCTCGCGGAGCATAATGACGCCAGGGAAGCGCATCTTGGACAAGTCGTACAGGCTGGTCTTGATGTCGAGCAGCTCGGCCTGGGGCAGGTCGGGAATGTGCTGGCTGATCAGCTCGTGCACGGTCGACTCGTCGGTGCCGACGGCCTGAGGGCTGATCTGCTTATCATCGCCGACCACGACGGCCTTATGGGCGATGCCGAGTGCTGCCAGGCCAAAAAGGTCGCATTGGGAGCTCTCGTCGACGATGACGGACGTCGAACATGGTGCTGGCGGGGTCGAATGATTCCACGACCCGGTAAGTCGGCATGATCCATACGGGCACCGCCGTCTGGGCTTGCTCCATGTTTTGCTGGGCGATGGCCCGCCAGTGGTGCGCATACTTGCCTGTGCCCTTGCCGACCTTGCGCAGGGCCTGCACCCAGGCCGTCAGTGCCCGGCGCTCGGCGTCGGTGAGCCGTTCGGCAACGGCCAGCCAGGCAGATTCGGACGCCAGGCTGGCGGTGGCGGTAGCGACCGAGCGGAGTTTGCTTTCGAGCTGACGCTGCAGGACGGCCGGGTCGTCGGCACTGATGATTCCAGAGAGCCACGTGTCTGCTTGCCGCCATTTCCACGCCCGGGGCGCCGTGGCCGCAGGACCCGCGACGGCTTCGTCACCACGGGATTCAACGATCCGGCTAACCCAGATGGGCGCTTCCGTTCCAAGCCGCCTGGTCAGCTCGTCCAGATGGTCAACATCGCCGGTCAGGGCGCGGATGCGCCGCGCTTCCTCTACGGTCCGGCCCCACCGGTCCCACGCGAAGGCGTTAAACGCGTCGAGGAGCACGCGCCACAGGTCACTCGCGTGCGGCTGGGACGCGCCGTCGGCGAGATACTTGCCAAACGCATCTAGCCGCGCGGCCATCTCTTTTTCCGTGACGTGCAGCGAGGCGGTTCTGAGCACGTCGGCGACGGCGGCCAGATTGGCGGAAGTGGGCTGCTCCTGGACGCGGACACCGGAAACCCGTAGCCGGTCACGCAGACTGGCCCAAGCTCCATCTTCCCAGGCGAAGGCGTCACCGATGGCGCGCATGTGCTCATCGAGAACGAATTCCGGGTGGCTGCTGCCCGGGTCGATCAATGGCCCGGCGATCCGGCTGACAGCGTCGTTCCATCGGTGGATGAGTTCGTAGCGGCGGCGCCGGGAGCGTGCCTCGATGATGCATAGCTCAGCATCTTCGGCGCTGCGCGGCGGCTCCTCGTCAACCAGGCACGCCTCGCGCACTTGGTACAGGTCCTTGTGGAACGTCTTTGACACGCCCCTTCCGGCTTCTAGCCGGTCTCGCAGTCGCTCAAGCGCCTCGATGAGTGCCTTCGGCGGAAGGCCGTCATCCGGGAGAACGACGGCATGTCCCAGGAGCCGGTCCCGCCAGGCCGCCAGTTCCTCGATCCCTTCCTGCAAAGCTTTCATCTGGTCCCGCCAGGTCGCGGCGAACGCGGCAGTCCGCAGTTCAGCGCGGACCGCAGCCAGCCAAGGCTGTTCCAGCTGCTCCAGCTGCTTGCCAGCGCGCTCGGCCGCATCGGTCAGAGCAGAAAGATCGTCAGGGCCGAGCCTTTCCAGCGCGAGGCGGTCCTCAACCACGCTCTCTATCGCGGCGAGGCGATCACGGATATCGCGCAGCTGGGCAGTGGCAGACGCCAGCTCCGATGATGTTGGGAGTTGTTCGGCGGCGGGTAGCCGAAGGCGCGCCTGCGTACAATCGGGGGGATCAAGTGCTCTAGCCAGCCGGTACAGGTCCGCGATCTCGACTCCGGTCAGCGGGCAGGCGGCAGATGGCTCTATCGGATCGGTGATATACCCGAGGTCGCTGGCGTTCGCCGCCAGCCATTGACCCAGTGTCGATGCACTGTAGGTGGCAGCACCGATGACGTAACTGTCTCGTTCGCGGGCGATGGAGGCGCTGATGCGGCTGCGCAGCGCACCGACCTCACGGTGAAGCTCGCTGAGGCGGGCTTCCAGTTCACCGATCCGGGCTCGAGCAGGCGCCCTGTCTAGCCCCACAGCATGCTCGTAGATCGCCTGCACAGATTGATCAAGCTGCGCTAGTGAGGCTGCGGAGTTGCCCAGCACAGCCACCGACAGGTCCCGGATCGACTCGGGGATCTTCTCCCGCAGGACCGTAAGCGCCTGCTCTTTCTGGCTGGTGACCAGGACACGCTTGCCGTGGCCCACCAGATGGCTGATCAGGTTCGCGATGGTGTGCGTTTTGCCGGTCCCCGTAGAGAGAGCGACAGACTGCAACAGTTGCGTGCGGTGCTGCCGTCGGAGGTGCGGGTCACCTCGGCGACGCATCCGCTGTCGGGGCGTGTGGTGTCGGCCCGGTCGTTCAAGCGGCTGAATGGTGAGCTGTTGCTGGTGATCGAGCTGCCGGACGGTTCGCCGGGGACGATCCCGGCGGGTGCGACTGACGTGCTCGGCCTGGCCGGGGTGAGCGGCCCGCCGGTGGTGCTGGACACGGGTGGGTGGCGGCGGTTGCGCGAGCTCGTGGTGATGCTGGCGGTGCGGGACGGGGCGGGCCGGTGATGGCGGTCCGGGGCGGGCCGGCCACGGCGTGCGGTGGCTGTGAGCTGGGCCGTGCCCGCCGGCATCTGGAGCGGGCGGTGGCGGAGCTGGTGCAGGCCCGGCTGGCCTGGGGCTGCTGGGCAGACGGTGTCCGCCAGCTCGCCGAGCGGCATTACCGGGTGGCCGACTTCAATGATCACCGGGTGCTCAGCGATCCCGGATATGGGCGGGCGCTGGATATCGGCGGGCCGGCCGGCGAGGCGGTGCGTGTTGCCGGGGTGGCGCTGCAGGCTGCTGGTGGCACGGCGGGTTGCCCGTGTGCGGCGGTTAGGGCGCAAATAGGTTCACCTCATCCCTGATCGCGCCACGACTTCGGGAGAGGTGAACCCATGCGCGTTCTGAGAATAGCGGCTGCCCGCCAGCTGGCCTTGTTCCCCGGCCAGGCGGACTCGCGCGGGCGGTGGGACGGGCTGCCCGGGCAGGCCCGGGCCGAGGTGCTGGTCCTGCTGGCCCGGATCATCGCCCGCGGTGTTCTTGCTGGCGATGCCGGGGCTGTGCCGGCTGCTGGGGAGGAGGGCTGCGGTGATTGACCTGGCGGCGGGCCCGGTGCTGCTGGTCTCGGCACAGAAGATCACCGCGTCGCACCGGGCTCGCGACGCGTATGTGTATGTGCGCCAGTCCACGCTGGTGCAGGTGCGCGCCAACACCGAGAGCCTGGCCCGTCAGTACGACCTGCGGGAGCGGGCGGTCATGCTGGGCTGGCCCGCGCACCAGGTGGTGGTGGTCGATGAGGACCTGGGCCGTTCTGGTGCCCGTGCGGCAGGCCGGTCGGGGTTTTCTGAGCTGGTCGCTGATGTCGGGCTGGGCAAGGCCGGGATCGTGCTGGCGCTGGAGTGCTCGCGGCTGGCGCGGTCGAACGCCGACTGGTACCAGTTGCTGGATCTGTGCGCGCTGACCGACACACTGATCGCTGATGCGGACGGGATCTACCAGCCTGGCAGCTATAACGATCGCCTGGTGCTGGGTCTTAAGGGCACGATGTCGGAGGCGGAGCTGCACCTGATACGGTCCCGGCTGACCGAGGGCTTGCGGCATAAGGCCGCCCGCGGTGAGCTGCGGCAGGGCCTGCCGGTCGGGCTGGACTACGACGAAAACGACCGGGTGGTCCTGACCTGCGATGAGGCGGTGGCCGAGGCGATCGCCACCGTCTACCGC
>JASHQP010000617.1 GCA_030039095.1 Streptosporangiaceae bacterium | reverse complement strand
TGGGCCTCGCGGCGGGCCGACTCCAGCGCGGCCGGCAGCTCGGCGGCGCTGCGGGCCACGCGCATGCCGCGCCCGCCCCCGCCCGCCGACGCCTTGACCAGCACCGGATAGCCGGTGATGGCCTCCGGCGCGAGCTCGGGCAGCACAGGGACGCCAGCCTCGGCGGCCAGCTTCTTAGAAGTGATCTTGGAACCCATGGACTCGATCGCGTCGGCACTTGGGCCGATCCAGGTCAGCCCGGCGGCCTGCACAGCCCGCGCGAACCCCGCGTCCTCGGACAGGAACCCGTAACCGGGGTGCACCGCGTCGGCGCCTGCCGCCAGCGCCGCGGCGACCAGCGCCGGTGCGTTCAGGTAGGTGTCGGACGGGCTGGATCCGGGCAGCCGGACCGCGGCGTCGGCGTCGGCGACGTGGGGCGCGCCGGCGTCCGGGTCGGAGAACACCGCGACGCAGCCGATCCCGGCGCGGCGGCAGCTGCGGAAGATCCGGCGGGCAATCTCCCCCCGGTTGGCGGCCAGCACCCTGGTGATCGTGCTCACAGCCGGAACACGCCGAATCCGGCGGACGCGGCGGGCGAGGAGGGTTCGCCGGTCGGCGCGCTCTTGATCGCCGACAGGCACATGCCGAGCACCGTGCGGGTGTCCCGCGGATCGATCACGCCGTCGTCGTAGATCCGGCCGGACAGGAAGAACGGCCGCGACTCGGCCTCGATCTGCTCCTCGACCGCTGCCCGCATCGCCGCGTCGGCGGCCTCGTCGTACGCCTCACCGCGCGCAGCGGCAGCCTGGCGGGCGACGATCGACAGCACGCCGGCGAGCTGTGCCGGGCCCATCACCGCCGACTTCGCGCTCGGCCAGCTGAACAGGAACCGCGGGTCGTAGGCGCGGCCGCACATCCCGTAGTTCCCCGCGCCGTAGGACGCGCCCATGACCACGGTCAGGTGGGGCACCCGGCTGTTCGACACCGCGTTGATCATCATGGCTCCGTGCTTGATGATCCCGGCCTGCTCGTAGCGGCTGCCGACCATGTAGCCGGTGGTGTTCTGCAGGAACAGCAGCGGCACGCCGATCTGGTTGGCGAGCTGGATGAACTGGGCGGCCTTCTGCGACTCCTCGCTGAACAGCACGCCCCGCGCGTTGGCCAGGATGCCGACCGCGTGCCCGTGCACCGCGGCCCAGCCGGTCACCAGGCTGCTCCCGTACAGCGGCTTGAACTCGTCGAAGTCCGAGCCGTCGGCGATCCGGGCGATCACCTCGCGCGGGTCGAACGGCACCTTGAGGTCCTCGGGCACGATGCCCAGCAGCTCGTCCTCGGCGTGCAGCGGCCCCGGGGCCGGCGCGCCGGCCGGCGCGGGACCACGGGCGCGGCCCAGCCTGGCCACGATCGACCGGCCGATGCGCAGCGCGTCGCGTTCGTCGGCCGCGAGGTAGTCGGCGAGCCCGGACTGACGGGCGTGCATCCCGGCGCCGCCGAGCGACTCGTCGTCGGACTCCTCGCCGGTGGCCATCTTCACCAGCGGCGGCCCGCCGAGGAACACCTTGGCCCGGTCCTGCACCATCACCACGTAGTCGCTCATCCCCGGCAGGTACGCGCCGCCGGCCGTCGAGCTGCCGAACACCAGGGCGATCGTGGGAATGCCGGCCGCCGACATCCGGGTCAGGTCGCGGAAGATCTGGCCGCCCGGGATGAAGATCTCCTTCTGGGTTGGCAGGTCGGCGCCGCCCGACTCGACGAGGTTGATCAGCGGCAGCCGGTTGCGCAGCGCGATGTCGGAGGCCCGGAGCGTCTTGCGCAGCGTCCACGGGTTGGTCGACCCGCCGCGGACCGTCGGGTCGCTGGCGATCAGCACGCACTCGGTGTCGCAGACCACGCCGATGCCGGTGACCACGCTGCCGCCGACCGGGAACTCCGTCCCGTAGCCCGCCAGCGGCGACAGCTCGAGGAACGGGGAGTCGGGGTCGATGAGCAGCTCGATCCGCTCCCGCGCGAGCAGCTTCCCCCGGTCCCGGTGCCGCTGCACGTACCGGGGCCCGCCGCCCGCCAGCGCCTTGGCGTGCTCGGCGTCCAGTTCGGCCAGCCGGTCCAGCATCGCATCGCGCCGGGACGCGTACTCGGCACCGCGGGTGTCGAGCGCGCTGGCCAGGATGCTCACAAGCCGAACCATATTCGCCCGGCAGCCCCGCCCACCAGGCACCCGCCGGGCGGCGGTCCGTCAGATGGTGACGACCTCCACCCTCTGTCCCTTGCGAATCCCTGGTTCCTCGGTCAGACGACGCAGGTCCTTTGGGTCGCTGGTGAGCAGCACGACCGGCCGGGGCTGCTCGAGCGCGACAACAGCGAGGAGCGCATCGAGTGCACACTCGTGACCGGAGAGGCCGCATCGGCCGAGCAGCTCACCGGCCGCGCGACCATGCTGCTGTTCAATCGGGACCACCGTGATCCGACCAAGCACGTGGTGAACGATTGCGTCTGCGGGGGTGCCGCGAAGGACTCCAGCAAGAGTCGATGCGGCGGTAACGATCCGGCCACGCCGCTTGCGGACCGTCTCGAATAGGTTCCGCGCCCGAAGGTCGCCCCGGGCCAGCTTGACGAGCCCTTCGGCATCGAGAACCAGCGTGCCGTCTACTCTTCCTCGTAGTCCGGCCATTCCCTCATCGCCTGCCGGACAAGTTCCTCGTCCACCGGCCCGTATTTGGCCTCGAACTCGGCCGCTAGCTCGTCGAGCAGGTCAAGCCTGATTTGCTCCTGTACCGCGTCCGTGACGTACCGGCTGAACCCACCCGTACCGGTGCGAGCGCGCACTGCCTCGGTCAGTTCCTCGGGCATGGAGACACTCACCTTCTTCACCTTGCCGTGCAGTCGCGTGGTCTGGTCAAAAAGCACCTCGGCCGGAAGCGCGGCCACGATGGACTTCACGACCTGCTCGCGCGGCGCCGAGGCCAGCGCTTGCCGGAGGGCTGACTCGAGGCCGCTCAGCGCCCCGGCAGCTTCCGCCGCGCGGTCGGCCGCATCCGGTTCCTGGCCTGCGCTCATGAGATTATGCTACCGCCGGTAGTAACATTGGCAACGGGTTAATCCGCGGTCATGGCAGCAGGTACTCCCAGCGCGGCCGCGAACCTCGCCCTCGAGGTCGCGGCAGCGACGCTGCTGGCCGCGACCCCGGCCGCATGGGCCCCGTTTGCCCGGCGAAACGCCGAGCTCGCGGCGCGGCTCGCCGCCTCATTCCATGATCGTGGTAGCTAATGAGCACATGTGCGCGGGATCTACCACGATCATGGGAAGGCCCGCTGGCGGCTGTCGGTGGGGACCTGGGTCAGCGGGCGATGTCCGCCACGCAGTCGAGCGCCCGGTCCAGGTCCGCTTCGTCGATCACGAGCGGAGGCGCGAGCCTGATCGTGGAGCCGTGGGTGTCCTTGGCCAGGACGCCGCGCGCGGCGAGCTGCTCGCAGGCCTCCCGCCCCGGCAGCGTCGCGAACTCGACGCCCGCCCA
>JASHQP010000616.1 GCA_030039095.1 Streptosporangiaceae bacterium | reverse complement strand
GGGCGCCCTGGCCTGGCTCGCTGGCCAGCTCTATGCTGCCCCGGTGGGCGCGGGCCAGTTCGGCGGCTACCGCCAGGCCGATGCCGCTGCCGGCGGTGCCCGCTGCCCCGGTGCCGCGCCACAGCCGGTCGAACACGTGGGGCTGGTCGGCGGGGGCAATTCCCGGCCCGCTGTCGCTGACCTCCAGCCTGGCCTTGCCTCCCGCGGCGGACAGGGTCATCTGCACCCCTCCGCCGGGCGGGGTGAACTTCAGCGCGTTGCTGAGCAGGTTGGCGATCACCTGATGCACGCGGCCCGGGTCGGCGAGCACCGGCGCGGGCTCGAGCCGCCAGCCGAACCGGATGCTGGCGGCGGCGAAGCTGGCCTCCCACTGCTCGGCGGCCTCGGCGGCGACCCGGCCCAGGTCACATTGGGCCAGGCTGAGCTGCAGGGCCGCCGCCTCCGCGGCCGCCAGCGTCTGCAGGTCCCCGACCATCCGGCCGAGCCGCACCGCCTCCTCGTGCAGCGACGCGGTCTGCTCGGGCGTGTGCGCGAGCACGCCGTCCAGCAGCGCCTCGGTGTTGGCCTGCAGCACCGCCACCGGGGTGCGCAGCTCGTGCGCGACGTCGGCGACCAGGTCGCGGCGCAGCTGCTCCTGCGCGGTGAGCGCATCGGCCATCTGGTCGAAGGTGACGGCGAGCTCCCGTAGTTCGGCGGGAGCGCCGCGGACCTCGCCGACCCGGGCGTGCCGGTTCCCGCCGCCCATCGCCCGCGCCGACTCGATCAGCCGCATGACCGGCCGGCTGATCCGCCGGGAAACCAGCAGCGCCGCGGCCAGCGCGAGCACGGCCGCCAGCCCGGCCGCGCCGATCACGGCACGGACAAGGGAAGCGCGCAGGTTGTTGGCCGACGAGGTCAGGCCCTGCCCGGTAAACCGGACCAGCAGCGTGCCGATCCGCTGGCCGTCGAGGACCAGCGGGCGCCGCACCAGCCCGGGCGCGGCGGCCGGGACCTTCAGCGTGGAGGCAACGACCCGGCCCCGCGAATCCAGCACCGCCGCCTGCGCGCCGTCACCCCCGGCGAGCTGCAGCGCCGGGGCAAGATCCACGTCGGCCCAGCTGGGCCTGCCGGTGTTGTAGGTCGACACCGCGTCGGTGGCCAGCGACCGGGCCAGGTCGTCGCGGCGCAACTGCACGAGCGCCGCGATGTCGCGGTCGGTGAAGATCACCGCCAGGACCGCCACCAGCGCGACCGCCAGCACCGCCACGGCCACGAAGGCCAGCGCCAGCCGGAGCCCGAGGGGCCCACCGCCGCGCCTGGCCCTGGCGGCCCGGCGGAGCGCCGGCAACGCGGCATCGCCGCTGCGGTCATCCACGGCAGCTCCCGACTTTATGGCCGGCATGCCAGCCGGCCGCGGCAGCGCGCTGCACCCCACGCGCCGCCCCCCGCGGTGTGGCCGTCCAGAGCCGCACCGACCTGCGGCTGATCTGTTCAAGATTATGGTCCGGCCCGCGCGGTCACGCATGTCTCGTACCCACGTGCCGGTCCGGCCGCCCCGGTGACGCAGGCCAGGAACCGCTCTAGGTGGGGCCGCCGCCGGTGCCCGGCGGACGCCGGGTGCCCGGCGGACGCCGGGTGCCAGGCGCACAAGCCGCTGGCCGACCGGAATCCCGGCTCGGCTGGGATTTTCCCGGCTGTGACACGCGCGGATCCGGCAAGGGTTCTGCGCTGGTGCGCCGGCGCGCGGCACCGCGGCGGGTTCGGCGGCCGGCTGCCAGCCGCCAGCCGATCAGTGCCAGGCCAGCGGCGAAGACCAACCATGGCGCCGCCACGATCAGGTCGTCGCCGCTCATTCGCTCGCCTCCCGGGCCGCTCATCGGTACCTCCGTGATCTCATCGGCACGGCACGGGGCCGGCGCGCAGCGGGCCTGGAGCACGCATGGAGATCCCCCAGGCCGGCCCGGCCTCGGGCGGGCGCCCGCGAAGCCATGGCAGCAGGTCTCGCGCCGCCGCGCCCGCCAGGCCCAGCAACCCGGAGCGTACCTGCCGGCATCTGCGTTCAGCGGGCGCCCGCAGAGTTGCCGGCCGCAGCGGTCAGGTCGCGCAGGGTCAGGCCTCGGTGCCGGAACGCCCAGCCATGCAAGCCGTGCGCCGCTTCCAGGTCGAGCGCTGAGGGCGGAATCGCGAGCACCGGACAGCTGGCCCGGGCCAGGCAGTAGCGGCTGACCGTGCCGCCCATCAGCCGGCCCAGCGGGCCGCGCCGGCCGGTGCCGACGACCAGCAGGTCGCCTGGCCCGCTGGCCGCGTGTACCAGCACCCAGCCCGGCTGGCCGCGAACCACCACCAGCTCTGTCGGCACCTCGTCGGGCATGCCGCCGAACGCGGCGGTGATGGCTTCGTTCAGGCGCTGCCAGGCGGCGCGCTCCCACTCACGGCGCAGGTACCTCGACGGGCACCTGCGGTCGGCGAGCTCCCCTCCCGGCGGTGTCCAGGTCATCAGCGGGATCAGGGCGGCGCCGTGGTCGCGGGCCAGCGCCGCGCCGTAGCGCAACGCGGGCAGGCTCCGCGGGGACCCGCTCACCCCGGTGATGATCCGGCAGATCGCAGGCATCGGCCTCTCCTTTCGCGCGTGCCCCAAGGGGAGGTCTGGCCAGGTGCCTGCGGCCGGGCACGGCATCCGCGAAGCGGCCGGGTCAGGGCTGTCATCCTCCCGGCCGTCAGCGACCGTTCTGCACCGGCCCGTCCGTTCCTGGGGGCAGGCTGCAGTGCAGGCTTAGCCCGCGGACGTGGTCGCGGCGCGTGGCTGATGTGGAGACCAGATGGAGGCGGGCTAGGTAAGGGCAGCCGGTGGTTTCGGCCGGATCGCGGCGGCTGCCGGCCTGCATGCCGGGCACGCTGCAGCCGGATACAGATCACGGCCAGGCCGGCGGCGAACACGATCCACGGCGCTGTCGCGATCAGATCACTTCCGGTCATCTGGTTCCGTCCCAGGCTGCTGGTGCTTTCCCTGGTCAGTGCACCGGGTGGCCGTACCAGCGTGGTGAAGGTGCCATGGCGATGGGATGGAGAGACCAGACCGGAAGTAGGGTGACTCCACACTGACGATCTTGCATCCAGGAAGAGGAGGCAGGCAATCATGCCTTCCCTGAACGACCGCGTGGTGCTCCTGACGGGCGGGGCGACAGGCATCGGGCGGGCCATCGCCCTCGACATGGCGGCCGTCGGCGCTGCCGTTGCCATCGGCGACACGAACGCCGACGGCGGCCAGCGAACGGCCGAGGAGATCCTTGCCGCAGGCGGCAGGGCGTCCTTCAGGCCATGCGACGTGGCCGAGCCCGAGCAGGTCGCAGCCCTGGTCGCCGGTGCCGTCGCCGACTTCGGGCAACTCGACGTGCTGGTCAACGACGCCGGCATCTCCGGCGGGTCGCGCCGCCTTCATGAGCTCGACATCGATGCCTGGGACCGGACGATCGCCGTCAACCTGCGCGGCACCTTCCTGTGTGCCAGGACGGCGATCCCGCACCTCCTGCAGCGCCCGCGAAGCGCCATGATCAACATCGCCTCCACCTACGGCATCATCGGCGCGCCGCTGGCCCCGTCGTACTGCGCCTCCAAGGGCGCCATCGTCAACCTCACGCGGCAGCTGGCCGTCGACTACAGCCCCGACGGCCTTCGCGTCAACGCGATCTGCCCCGGATACATCGACACCGACATGGGCGGCCACCGGGCGTCGCTCCCGCCCGCCGAGCGCGAGGCCGCGCAGGCGCGGCGGGAAGCGAGCGCCGCCTTGCAGCCCATCGGCCGCCAGGCGCAGGCGCAGGAGGTTGCCCGCGTCGCGACGTTCCTCGCGTCCGACGATGCGTCGTTCATGACAGGCTCGATCGTGACCGTCGACGGCGGGTGCACCGCGACCTTCCGCTACGGGCCCTGACGGCTCAGGCGCCGGTCAGCTCCTCGGCGCGCCGGTCGGTGACGAGCCTGAGCTGCCCCCGCACGAAGAACCGGCGGAAGCCGCGCCCGGTGCTCAGATCCCATCCCGGCTCGAGGAGCCCGGTCAGCTCGGCCGCGGCGGCGGTGCCAGCGAATGCCTCGGCGAGATGCGCGCAGGCGTCCTCCGCCTCCCCGGCGTGCTCGACGGCCATGACGAGCAGGTCACCTTGCTGGAACACGGTGATGCTGGCCAGCATCGTCGGAGCCTCGCCGCGTACCTCCATCGGGTTCCAGCCGGACAGCAGCCCGGCCGCGGCGTCGCCCGTCCCGGGCCGCAGCGGGAAGCCCAGCGCCATCCTGCGTGCCGGGGACCCCATGGCCGGCGCCAGCAGATCCGGGTCGGCGGCCCAGTGCATGACCTTGCGCATCATCGCCCGCTGGAAGAAGGCGGCAGCCGCGCCCGGGTCGCTGAGGTCCCGGGGCTCGGCGAGCAGCGGGTTGAGCGCCTCCTCGGTGGCGCGGATGGCCGGCTGGGTCGCGAGGTGCCGCATCACGAGCGGAAGCGGCCCCTCGATGTCCACCATCCGGACCACCCGGGGACCCCACAGGAACACGGCGGTGCCGAGAAGCCGGGCGCCGCCTTCGACCTCCGTCTGAGGCCGCGGGTAGCCAGAGAGAATCTGCTGCACCTGCGGCTCCGTGCCCGGGCGCACCGGGAATGTCAGTGCATGTCGTTCCACAAGTTTCTCCTTTTTCCGGGCAGTTCTTTTATCGGGCACAGTCCATTGCGGCGGGGACGGTGCGGGTTTCGCGCAGCACCGTGTAACGCAGCGACCGCCGCTGCATCACATGGCTCATCATCGGCTTTGCCAGCTCGCGGTGGCCCGGCGTGCTTTCCCAGGCCAGGAAGTCCTCCGCAGAGCGCCACTCGCTGGTGATCAGCCACTCGTCTGCGTCATCCGCCGACCTGCATACCTGATCGCCCAGGTGCCCGGGGACGTGCGCGACCTGCCACCTAATCGATTCATATTCCCGGAGAAACTTCTCCCCGGCGCCTGGGATGAGTTTGAGCATGAACAGAACGCGATAGCCGGCAGTAGGCTCGGTACTCATTTCCCCCCGCTTTCATTACCCCGCCCGCCTATATACCCACTGGGCATATATCAACTCAGACCAGCAGCGTTAAATTGCAGAGAGATTGCCGGAACGCGGCACTTGTGGCGGGTCTGCCACAATGCCACCGCACCGGGCAGGCAAAAACAGCCGCCGGCTCAGTCGGTGATCCGGCAGATGACCTGGCCGGCGGAAACGGCGTCGCCGACGGCGACGGCAAGATCGGTGACCACGCCGGCGCGGTGCGCGGCCACCGGCTGCTCCATCTTCATCGCCTCGATCACCACCACGGGATCGCCCACCTCGACGCGATCGCCCGGCGCCGCGACCTTGACCACGCTGCCCTGCATCGGGCAGGTGACGTGATCGCCAGACGACGCCCCGGACACACCCTGCAGGCGCGCCATCCTGCGCCCGATCATCCGCCGTACACCTATGTCCGGCGGCCCGCCGAGTGCCGGAACCACGACTTCCATCCGCCGCCCGTTGACCTCCACGGTCAGCCGCTCGTGCGCCGGGCGCTCCGGCGGCTCGGCCGGCTCGGGCTGCGGCTCGCAGCCGGGGAAATCGGATTCGATCCACCGCGTGTGCACAGCGAACGGCACGGCAGGGTCCGCCGGCGCAAAAGCGGGGTCGTCCACGACAGCCCGGTGAAACGGCAGGACGGTGGCGACGCCCTCGACCTCGAACTCGGCCAGCGCACGCCGGGCGCGCTCCAGGGCCTGGCTGCGGTCCCTGCCGGTCACGATCAGCTTGGCGAGCATGGAGTCGAACTCCCGCCCGATGACGGCCCCCGCGGCGACGCCCGAGTCGACGCGGACCCCGGGCCCCGCCGGGACCTGCCAGGCGGTCAGCGCCCCGGGGCCGGGCAGAAACGCGCGGCCCGGGTCCTCGGCGTTGATCCGGAACTCGATGGAGTGGCCGTGAGCGGGAGGATCGCCGTAACCGAGTTCCGCGCCCTCGGCGAGCCTGAACTGCTCACGCACGAGGTCCAGACCGGTGATCTCCTCGCTCACCGGGTGCTCGACCTGCAGCCGCGTGTTCACCTCGAGGAAGCTGACGACACCGTCCGCGCCGACGAGGAACTCGCACGTGCCGGCTCCGACGTACCCCGCTTCCCGCATGATCGCCTTGGACGCCTCGTACAGACGCGCGACCTGGCCCGGCGTGAGAAAGGGTGCCGGTGCCTCCTCGACGAGCTTCTGATGACGGCGCTGCAGCGTGCAGTCCCTCGTCGAGATCACCACCACGTTCCCGTGCGCGTCGGCCAGGCACTGCGTCTCGACGTGCCGCGGCCGGTCCAGATACCGCTCGACGAAGCACTCGCCGCGGCCAAAGGCCGCGACGGCCTCACGCGTGGCGGAGTCGTACTGGTCGGCTATCTCACCCGGCGCCCAGGCCACCTTCAGGCCGCGGCCGCCGCCCCCGTACGCGGCCTTGATCGCGACGGGCAGGCCGTGCTCGCTCGCGAACGCGGCCACGTCGTCGGCGCCGGCCACGGGGCGCCCGGCGACCAGGGGCGCGCCGACCCGCTGGGCCACCTCGCGTGCCGCGATCTTGTCGCCAAGCTGGCGTATGGCGTGCGGTGGGGGCCCGATCCAGGTGATCCCGGCCCCCGTCACCGCCTCGGCGAAGTCCGCGTTCTCGGACAGGAACCCGTAGCCGGGGTGGACGGCGTCGGCACCGGACCGCGTCGCGACCTCGAGCAGCTTCGTGATGTCAAGGTACGTCTCGGCGGGCGTCGCCCCACCGAGGCCGTACGCGTCGCCCGCCAGCCTGACGTGCGGGGCGTCACGGTCCGGGTCAGCGTAGACCGCGACGCTCTCCAGGCCCGCGTCGCGGCACGCCCGGGCTACCCGGACGGCGATCTCGCCGCGGTTGGCGATCAAGACTTTGCGCATCTGGCCGGCTCCCCCGTTTACGCCCCCGATGAACTGGCGCTGGCCCTGGAATGTGAGCATCCTCGCGCAAGGAACTCTGCTCGGCGCTGAGCGACTCGCGCGCGGACGAAATCCGGGGCCTACCCTCCTTTTTGATTGGCCCGTTTTACACGGTACGACCCCAGCTCCCCCGCGGACGGGCCCACGAGCGTGACCCCACGTACGAGGGGGCCCGCCACGGCGGGCGGTGCGGGACACGGCGTGGGCCAGGGCGCCGCCGCCTCGTGATCAGGACCGCGACGACGGCCGCGACCTCCTCCGCGCTGGGGTGCCCGGCCGCTGCGGGCACCCCAGGTGAAGCGGTCCCGGCCATAACGCGACCGGTGCCGCCGCGGTGGCTTCGACGATGGTCTTGATCCGCTCCATCTGCACCGCCGAGTTCCTTGTGATCCTCTCGGCCATGGTGGCGTCGTCCACCGGGGCGTCCGGCTTCATGTGGAAGTCCTGGACCCAGCGCATCTCGACACCGCCATCGGTCTCGCGGTACGTCCAGCTGATGTCCATGAACTCGAACGGGCCGGTCTCGACCCGGTACGCGTGCACGCTGCGCGCCCGCGGGTCCATGACACGCTCGGACACCCAGCTCCACACCTTCCCCGCCTCGTCCGGGTGCATCGTCAGCCGGAACCGGACAGTGTTCCCGTCTCGCGTGAGGATCTCGGCCGCCGCATACTCGCTGAACAGGTTTGGCCACGACTCGACGTCGTTGGTCATGTCCCAGACGAGATCCATGGGCGCGCTGATCATCACCGAGCTGTCGGTGTGCGCGGCCGGCCCGGCTCCGGAGCCCGCCGACTCGGCGATGATGGCCTCGAGATCGGCGAAGGTCTTGCAGTCGTCGATGTCCGCGTGAATCTGGATTCCGTACTGGCGCTCGATCGTCGAGAAGACGCCCAGCAAACCGAGCGAGTCGACGCCCAGATCTTCCAGCGTCATCCCGGGACTGCGCTGCACCTGCTCGACATCGATCTCGACGCCGGCGACCGTCTTCACCATCTCGCTCAGCTCGGGACGGGTTGGCAGTGTTGTTGCTGGCACCTGCGTTCTCCTTTCTCCGTTGGTGTTTTCCTGTAGCGGGTCAGGCGGCGCGGAGCACGACCGCGGCGTTGAACCCGTCGAACCCCCGGGCCAGCACGAGGGCCGTGCGGACACGTCCGGGTCTCGCCTCGCGGACGAGGTCCAGGTCGCAGCCCGGCGCCAGATCGCCGATGCCGTAGGTGGGCGGGATGACTCCGTCGCGCATGGCCAGCAGCGCCGTGACCACGTCCAGCGGCGCCCCGCCCGCGTACAGCCGTCCGCAGAGCGTCTTGGGCACGGTCACGGGAACCCCGAACGGGCCGAACAGCGCGGCGAGCGCCGCGGCTTCCGCGCGGTCCAGGCTGGGCAGGCCGGCGCCGTCGGCGAAGACGACGTCCACGTCCTGCGGCGCCACGCGGGCGTCGGCCAGTGCGCCCTCGGCCGCCTGCTGCAGCGTCGGCGGTTTGCCGGTGCCCGGGCGCGGGTCGAACGTCGAGGCATAGCCGGCGATCTCGCCGTAGGGCCGGTCCACGCCCCGGGCCAGTGCGCCGTCCGCACGCTCAGCGATCATGATCGCACCGCCCTCGCCGGGCACGTACCCGCACGCGGCCACGTCGAACGGCAGGTATGCGCGCCGCGGGTCGGCCGCGCGGCTCAGCAGGTCACTGCTGATCTGGCAGGTCAGCGCGTACGGGCCGATCGGCGCTTCGGTGCCGCCGGTGACGACCACCCGCGCGTCGCGCCGCAGCGCGCGCCGGGCCCGGCCGAGCGAGTCGAGACCGCCGGCCTGCTCGGAGACCACGACGCCGCATGGCCCCTTCATCCCGTTCCTGATGGACAGCTGCCCGGTCGTCGCCGCGTAGAACCAGGCGATCGACTGGAAGGGGCCGACGGCCCGCGGACCGGTGCTCCACAGCGCCTCGATCTCGCGCTGCCCGAACTCGTTGCCGCCAGACGAGCTCGCCGTGACGACCGCCATGTCGTATTCGGGCAGCTCCGCCGGAACCAGGGCCGCGTCGGCAAGCGCCCGGTCCCCGGCGGCGAGCGCCAGCTGCGTCCAGCGGTCGGTCTGGACCGCCAGACGGTCTCCGCACTCCTTTGCCGGCTCGAGTCCTTCGATGAGCCCGGCGACGCGTACCGGATAGCTGTCGGCTTCGAACCTGCCGATCGGGCGCAGCCCGCTCGCTCCGGACAGCGTCGCCGCCCAGTAGGTGTCGGTGTCGGTGCCGTTGGGCGCTATCGCCGCCACGCCGGTGATCAGCGCCCGCTGCGGGCCGTCACCCATCCTGTGCCACCCTTCCTGACCGGGTGAGCAGCATCGCCGTCTGGAAACCGCCGAACCCGCTGCCGACGGTCAGGACGGCGTCGCTGCGCTGCTCGCGTGCCTGCAGCGGCACGTAGTCGAGGCCGAGTTCCGGGTCGGGCTCGTGCAGGTTGGCGGTCGGTGGAACGACGTTGTGCTCGATGGCCAGCGCCGACGCCGCGACCTCGATGGCCCCGATCGCGCCGAGCGAGTGCCCGACCATCGACTTGATCGAGCTCACCGGGACCTCGTAGGCTCGCGCGCCGAGGCTCGCCTTGAACGCCGCGGTCTCGTGACGGTCGTTCTGCCGGGTGCCGGATCCGTGCGCGTTGATGTAGTCGATGTCCTCGGGCGCGAGCCGTGCACGGCCCATGGCCACCCTGATCGCCTCGGCCATCTCCAGGCCGTCAGCGGTCAGCCCGGTCATGTGATACGCGTTGCTGCGCTGGGCGTAACCGGCGATCTCGCAGTAGATGTGCGCGCCGCGTTCGCGCGCCTGGCCGGCCGGCTCGAGAACAAGAACAGCGGCACCCTCACCCAGCACGAACCCGTCCCGGTTCGCGTCGAAGGGCCGTGACGCGTGCGCCGGGTCGTCGTTGTTCGGCGAGGTCGCCTTGATGGCGTCGAAGCACGCGACCGTGATCGGCGAGATCGGCGCGTCGGTCGCTCCGGCGATCACCACGTCGGCGCGGCCGTCCTCGATGAGCTCCGCGCCATCAGCGACGGCGTCCAGCCCTGACGTGCACCCGGTCGAGATCACGCTCGCCGGGCCCTCCGCGCCGCAGTCCCAGGCGACCTCGGCGGCGATCGTGCTGGGGATCAGCGCGCGGTACAGATGGCGAGAGGCTTTGGAAGGGTCGACGACCCATTGCCTGCCCATGTCGCTCACGACGGTGTACTGCTGCTCGAGCGTGATGGTGTTGCCGACCGCGCTGCCGATGCTGACGCCGATACGCCCGGGTGGCACGCTGCCGGTGTCGAGCTTGCTGTCGGCCAGCGCCTCTCGCGCGCACACGAGCGCGAACTGTGAGCAGCGGTCGGTCCGCTCCGTCTCCTGCGCCGTGAGGCCCTCGGCAGCCGGGTCGAAGTCGCACTCGGCGGCGATGCGGGAACGGAAGCCGGCCGGGTCGAACAGCGTGATGCCGCGGGTGGCCGTCGTGCCCGAGGTGAGCAAGGCCCAGAAGGCCTTGGTGCCGCTGCCACCGGGCGCCATGACCCCGATGCCGGTGATCGCGGCCCGCCGTCGGGTCACCTGGGCTCACCGGAGGTTGCGTGAGTGGGCTCCTCGGTGTCGACGTGACCAAGCTCGGGCCGCGGCGCCAGCGGGCCGAGGTGGAACACCGCGAACGCCGGGTCGGCGGCGTCGTTGTTCTCCAGCCGGTGACGCGTGCCCACCGGGATGAACATGCCTTCACCGGCGCCGAGCGGCACCGGCTCCCCGTCGAGCCTGACCAGCAGCCGGCCGCTGGTCAGGTACAGGAACTCCTCGGAGTACGGGTGGTAGTGCTCGGTGACGCACTCGCCCGGCTGGAGAGTGAGCACTCCCATGAAACCCGAGGTCGACTTCACCGTCGCGGGGCTGAGCATGGTGCGGAGATCGCCGCCGCGGCGGCGGTTGGGCTCCACGTCGCTCGCCGCGATCTTCGCCCATTGTGCGTTCGTCACTGCGTGTCCTTCCAGAATCCGCCTTACAGCGGTGGGTTTCCGTGCTTGCGCAGGGGCAGATGCTCGTGCTTGGCGCGGAGCATGTCGAGGCCGGCGCAGATGACCGCCCGGGTCTCGCGCGGGTCGATGACGTCGTCCACGAGCCCGCGCTCGGCCGCGTAGTAGGGGTGCATGAGCTGCTGGCGGTATTCGGCGACGAGGGTCTCCCGCATCTGGTCCGGGTCGGGCGCTGCCGCGATCCGCTTGCGGTGGATGACGTTCGCGGCGCCTTCCGCGCCCATCACGGCGATCTCGTTGATCGGCCATGCGTACGCGAGGTCGGCCCCGATCGAGCGGGAATCCATCACGATGTACGCGCCGCCGTACGCCTTCCGCAGGATCACCTGGATGCGCGGGACCGTGGCCTCGCAGTAGGCGTACAGGAGCTTGGCGCCATGCCGGATGATCCCGCCGTGCTCCTGGTCCACGCCCGGCAGGAAGCCGGGGACGTCGACGAGGGTCACCAGCGGGATGTTGAACGCGTCGCACGTGCGGACGAAGCGCGCCGCCTTCTCCGCCGCCTCGATGTCGAGCACGCCACCGAGCACGAGCGGCTGGTTGGCGACGATTCCGACGGTTTGCCCGCCCATGCGCGCCAGCGCGCAGACCACGTTGCGGGCCCATTCGGCGTGCAGCTCGAGGAGCTCGCCGTCGTCGGCGACCTCCTCGATGACGGCGAGCATGTCGTAGGGCTTCGCCGACACGGCCGGGACGATGTCGAGCAGGGCGTCACAGCTGCGGTCCGGCGGGTCGACGGGCTCGTGGCCATCGGGCGCCTCGCGGTTGTTGGGCGGCAGGAGCCACAGCAGCGACCGGATGGCCTCGAAGCAGCTCTCCTCGTCGTCGTGCACGAAGGTGGCCAGGCCAGACGTGCGGGAATGCACGTCGGCGCCGCCCAGGTCTTCATGGCTGACCTGCTCCCCGGTCACCTCGCGGATCACATCCGGGCCGGTGAGGAACATGTTCGAGATACCGCGGACCATGAAGACGAAATCGGTCAGCGCCGGTGAGTAGGACGCCCCGCCCGCACACGGCCCCAGCATCACGCTGATCTGAGGGATGACGCCGGAGGCCCGGACGTTGCGCCGGAATATCCCGCCGTATCCGGCAAGCGCGGTGACGCCTTCCTGTATCCGGGCGCCGGCGCCGTCGTTCAGGCCGATGAGCGGCGCTCCCGCCGACTCAGCGAGATCCATGATCTTGTGGATCTTCGTTGCGTGAGCCTCGCCCAGCGAGCCGCCAAAGATCCGGAAGTCGTGGGCGTACAGGAACACCTTCCGGCCATCGATCGTCCCGTACCCGGTGATGACGCCGTCGGTATGCGGCCGCTGCTCATCCAGCCCAAATCCGGACGCCCGGTGGCGGCGCAGCATCTCGAGCTCCCGGAACGACCCCGCGTCACACAGCCGCTCGATCCGCTCACGGGCGGTCAGGCGCCCGCGTTCGTGCTGACGCTCGGTGGCGCCGCCGCCGGGGCCGAGGAGAACTTCCTGCCGCAGGAGCGCGAGGTCGCCGGCCACGTCGTGCAGGCCCGGCTGCTGCGCCTGGCCGGCCTCCGCCGCGGGGCTCTCCGGCGCGGTCAAGGCGTTCGTGGCCTGCGTCATCGTCATTGCTGCCCCCCACGGCCGTGCGTTTCGGACGGGTGCTGCGTCACGCCTGCGCTCGCCAGAGATAAAATTCCCTGGCCATCGCGTCACTCGGGCTGCGCCATGTCGCGGGATCGTAGGCGGTGATGTGCTCTGACAGCTTTGTATTGATGTCGGTAAACAAGGGGTTAGCTCGCACCTCGGTAAGCGGGAGAGCCAGCTCCTCGTCACTGTCAATTGAATGGAAATAGAGGTCATGGAAACGGTAAAGACGCCGCTCCCGGACACCCAGCATTCGCGGAAGCTCGCCCAGGTCCGACGCTGCGAAGATATGTTTGACGGCGTCTTCGCTTCCATGCCTCATACGGGCGACAATAAGCGTCCGTGACATGACAACCTCCCCCTGCGGATAAGTTCCCCTGGGCCCGTCACGCGTAAACATTCCCTACCCGGCGGCTGCGTATCGGCGTTAATGGGATATGTTTTTCGCCGGGTTACCGATCGGCGTTAACGGGTACGGATTCGCGGCCGTAAGGGGGTTCCTCGGGCCCGGCAGAATTGGGCGCAACGCCGCCGCTGCGGCCAGGGGTAATGGTGAAGATCGCGCCGGTGAGAGAGGTTGCCCGAAACCAGGATGCCCAGCGCTAGGAAGGCTCCTCGTCCGCCGCGTCGCCGGCGCCGCGATGGTGGTCCCGCACGAGCGCCGTGACCTCGTGCGTAATGCCGATCGAGGGCCCGCCGATGAGTTCCCAGGCGCGGGCGATGCCGATCAGGAAGCAGATGACCACCAAGCTGGCGATCGTGTACACCGCGCCGGAGTTGCCCGGCCGGGCGAGCACGTCGGCTCCGTTGACCAACTGGGCCACGAACGTGACCAGCAGCCCGGCCAGGAAGATCACGTCAAGCAGTACGTGCCGGCGCAGCTGGTGCCTGCGGATCAGCGACAGCAGCGCCGCCGCGACGAACACGATCCCCGCGCTGGCCGCGGCCACGGCGGTCGGCCCGATCTTGTGCCCGGGAATCAGCGAGAACAGCGACACGGCCAGCGCGTTGGTGAAGGCGGTGAGGGCCGCGACGGCGCGGATGCGGTGCACCTGCGCCTGTGCCTCTTCCCTGGCGAGCCGGTCGGACGCCACCGAGATGGCCACGAACAGCAGGCCGATCAGCGCGCCAGCCACGCTTGCGCACGCCACGAAGAAGTCGTGGACGTTCTCAGGGACCATCAGACGATCCTCGCAGCCGGGGTCCGCGCTCTGCACGCTTAGCGTCCACCTGGATAGGGCAATGGAACAGGGGGTGGTGGTGATGCGGGAAGGGACTGCGGCGCGGCTACGATGTGTGAGCGATGAGCACTGTACAAGCACCGGATAGCGCCGCCCGCCCGCCCGACGGCAATCTGGCCGGGATCATCCACACCGAGGACCTGACCAAGATCTATCCGGGAACCGACTTCGCCGCCGTCGACCGCCTCAACCTCGACGTCTGCGCTGGCGAGATCTTTGGCCTGCTCGGGCCCAACGGCGCGGGCAAGACCACGACCGCGGGCATGCTGACCACGCGCGTGGTGCCGACATCCGGGCGGGCGCTGCTCGCGGGCGTCGACGTGGCCGCTCATCCAGCGCTCGCCAAGCAGCTGAGCGGCATCGTCTCGCAGCAGAACACCCTCGACCGCCAGCTGACCGTCTGGGAGAACCTGTACTTCCACGGCCGGCTGTTCGGCATGGGGGCCAAGGTGTCGCGGCAGATCGCCGACGACCTGCTCGAGCAGTTCCATCTGACCCGCTGGGCCAGGGCCTCCGTGTACGCGCTGTCCGGCGGAATGGCCCAGCGGCTGATGGTCGCGAGAGCCATTTTCCACCGCCCTTCGGTGCTGTTCCTCGACGAGCCGACGGCCGGGCTCGACCCGCAGAGCCGGCTGGCGCTGTGGGACCTGCTCGGTGAGCTGCACCGCGCGGGCCAGACCATCCTGCTCACTACCCACTACATGGAAGAAGCCGACCGGCTCTGCGACCGGGTCGCGATCATGGACCACGGCAAGATCCTCGCGCTGGACACCCCGGCCGCCCTGAAGCAGAGCATCGGCGCCGACACGGTCGTCACGGTGAAGGCGGCCGGCGACGCCGCCAGCCTGGCCGAGGCGCTCGAACGCGACGTGACCGGCGTGACCCGCGTCCGCATCATGGATGGAGGAGTGCAGCTGCACGTACAGGGCAACGAGCGGCTGGTCCCGCGCGTCGTCGCGGCCGCGGAGCGCGCGGGCTTCGACGTCATCGACCTGTCGATCTCAGAGCCCAGCCTGGAGACGGTGTTCATCAACCTCACGGGCAAGGAACTCCGGGAGGACTGATGGCCACGTCTGCCACCACGCCCAAAACCACCGCGCAGGAACCGCCCGCCGCCGGCCCGCAGCGGATCAGCGGCGGGCCCACCCGCTCGGTGGCCGCGGCCAGCTGGACCGCGCTCGGCGCGCTGATGCTGCGGGACCTGGTCGTGCTGCGCAAGCACCTGTGGGAGTTCGTGCTGCGCACGATCATCCAGCCATTCCTGCTGTGCTTCGTCTTCCTGTTCATCTTCCCGAAGATCGGCCAGAGCGTCGGCGGGGGCCACGGCCCGGTGGCGGAGTCCGCGTTCGCAACAGTTCTGGCGGGCGGCGTCATCGGGATATCGGTCATGTTCCAGGGCGTGCAGTCGATCGCCCTGGCCATGGCGCAGGAGTTCGGCTTCACGCGGGAGATCGAGGACCGCGTGCAGGCGCCGTGCCCGATCTGGCTCGTCGCCATCGCCAAGGTGCTGTCCGGTGCCGCCCAGGGCGTGCTGTCGGCCATCATCGTGCTGCCGATGGTCTGGCTCGTGCACGCGCCGGGCGTGCACGCCCACCTGGTCTTCCACTGGTGGGTGATCTTCACGCTCGTGCCGATCGCGTGCGTGGCCATGGCCGGCCTGGGGCTGCTGCTCGGCACCAGTTTCGAGCCACGCAACATCGGGCTCATGTTCGGCTTCATCATCCTGCCGATCACGTTCCTCGGCGGCACCTACTACTCGTGGACCAGGCTGGCGCCGGTCAAGATCGGCGGGTTCCACTGGCTGCAGACCGTCGTCCTCATCAACCCGCTGATCTACGTAAACGAGGGGATGCGGGCCGCGTTCACCGGCGCACCCCACATGCACCTGTACGTCATCTACCCGGTCGTCGTCGCGTTCGGGGCACTGTTCCTGTCCGTGGGACTGCGCAACTTCCGGCGCCGCGTCCTGTCCTAGGATCTCCGGGAGCGGACGGCTGAGGCGAGGTCGGCCAGCACGCCGGCGGTGGTGTCCCAGCCCATGCAGGCGTCGGTGACGCTCTGGCCGTAGGCCAGTTCCGCCGCGCCGAGTTCCTGGCGGCCGGGGACGAGGAAGCTCTCGATCATCACGCCCGCGATCCCGCGCTGCCCGCCGGCGATCTGCTCGGCGATCTCCCGCGCGACCTCGGCCTGCCGGTTGTGGTCCTTGCGGCTGTTGCCGTGGCTGGCGTCGATCATAATCGTCGGGGGCATGCCGGCCTGCTGCACGGCCGCGAGCGCGCCGGCGACGTGCTCCGGCTGGTAATTGGGGCCGTCGGTGCCGCCGCGCAGGATCACGTGCGCGTCGGGGTTGCCGGTCGTGGTGACCACAGATGCCCGGCCGCCAGAGTCGAGGCCGAAGAACACGTGAGCCCCGTGGGCGGCGCGGCAGGCGTCGACGGCGACGCTTATGCTCCCGTTCGTGCCGTTCTTGAATCCGACCGGCATCGAGAGACCCGAGGCCAGCTGGCGGTGGACCTGGCTTTCGGTCGTGCGGGCGCCGATCGCGCCCCAGCTGACCGCGTCGGCGATGTACTGCGGCGAGTTGGGATCGAGGAACTCGCACCCGACCGGAAGGCCGAGGTCGAGCACGTCGAGCAGGAGGCGGCGCGCGGCGCGCAGGCCCCGGTGCACGTCGTGGCTGCCGTCCATGCCCGGGTCGTTGATCAGGCCCTTCCATCCGATCGTGGTGCGGGGTTTCTCGAAGTAGACGCGCATCACCACGAACAGGTCGTCTTCCAGCTCGGCCGCGGTCTTGGCCAGGCGGGTCGCGTAGTCGACGGCGGCGTTCACGTCGTGCACCGAGCACGGGCCGACAACGGCCAGCAGCCGGTCGTCTTCCCCGGCGAGGATGCGGCGCACCGCCTCGCGGGCATCGTGGACGGTGGCGGCCTGGAACTCGCTGAGCGGCAGTTCGGCCAGCAACTCGTCCGGCGCGATCAGCGGCTGGAAGCCCGAGACGTGCAGGTTGCTGGTGTCGGTCCGGGTGCTGGTGTCGGTCCGGCTGTTCACGGCTGTACCTTCCTGGCGGCCAGCCTCCACGTCCCAGGCCAGCCGCCTGAATGACGAAAGGCAGAGACTCCGCGTCTCTGCCTCGCTGGCTCTGGGTGGTCCTGCTGGTCAGCGCTTGGCTGCTGGCCCACCCAGAGCCAGCTCAAAGCGCCAATACCAACGGGACATGCCGGAGATCATACACGGTCGGCGCGGGTAACCGCGAAGAGGACGTAGCCGCAGGACAGGCCCGTCGCGGCCGGGTGCCTCGCCAGCCATGCCCGCGCGACAGCCGCGGGGACCTCGATGTCCAGCACCGCGGCGAAGTCCGCGCGGCTGGCAAACAGCCACCGGGAGCGCACCTCGTGCCGTGTGGCGCCGCGCTGCCGCCACCAGGCGTCGATGGCCTCGGCGGTCCGCCGCGGTGGCTTTTTCGAGGCCGCGGCGAGCAGACTGGCGAGCTGGCCCCAGTGGTAATCGTTGTCGACGACGACCAGGCTGCCGCCCGGGGCCAGCACCCGCATGACCTCCGCGAGCCCGGCGTCGCCGCCGGGGCCGAGGAAGTAGGCGAACCTCGCGTGGACCACGTCGACGGACCGGTCGGCGAGCGGCAGGTGCTCGGCGGACCCGGCCAGCACCTCCACGTGCGGAAGGTCGCTGGTGCGCTCGGCGGCCCTGGCACGCAGCACCGGGTCCGGCTCGACGCCGATGACCTGGGCCGCCTCGTCGGCGTATCCGGACAGCCAGAAGCCGGCTCCGCAGCCGAGGTCGAGCAGCGTGCGCCCGTTCCAGGGGGCCAGCCGGCGCATGGCGGCGAGCACGTGGCCGTCGGGGTCGATGCCCCGGTTCTCGATCTCGTAGACGTCCGGGTTCCCGCCCTGATTGGGAGCGAAGCGCCAGTCGGGGAACGCCGCGCGGGCCGCGGCCCTGGTGCCTGGCGTTGTGCCGGCGGTCAACCGCGCACTGGCGGTCAACGGCGTGCCAACGGTGAACGGCGTGCCAACGGTGAACGGCGTGGCAACGGTGAACGGCGTGCTGGCGGTCAACGGCGTGCTGGCGGTCAACGGCGTCCGAGGGTGGCCGGGATCTTCTCGTCGGGGATGCCCCACGAACGGTTCGGGGTGGCGGCCGGGATCACCGATGCGGCGCCGGGGTTCAGGGCGTGGTTGATCACCTCGGCGATGTCCTGCACGGTGTCGACCCCGTAGGCCATCGTGGGGTTGTCGTCGCTCAGCACCACGATCATGTAGTTCTTCCCGTGACCGGAGAAGCTGCCGATACTGTTGATCCGCCAGCCGTGCGTGGCCAGAGGCAGCCAGCCGTTCTTCACGTGCACGGTCACGTCGGTCGGCGCTCCGGCCGGGACGCCCCAGCGCTCATAGGAGACGACCCGGGCCATCAGACCGAGGACGTAGTCGCGGTTTGCCGTGGTCAGGACGGAATTCTTGCTGGTCAGCAGCTTGAGCAGGGTGAGCTCGTCGTGCGCGGTGATCAACGTCAGGCCCCAGTAGCCGCCCGGCCCGAGGACGGTCTCGTTCATCTTTGCCAGGTCGAGGAAGTGCTGCAGGCTGGGCCTGCCGGTCTCGGCCCACAGCGTCGACGCGGCGTCGTTGTCCGAGATGGTGATCATCTCGGTGGCCAGTTCCTTCTGCGCCGCGGTCAGGCCGCGATGCTCCTGCTGCAGCTTGCGCAGCAGCGCGGACAGGATCGTGACCTTCACGACGCTGGCCGAATCGAAGTGCCAGTGCGGGTGGTACTTGCAGGTGAGCCCGGAGACCCGGTCGTCCATCGCCACGCCGACCACGGACGAGCGGCCGGCCATCGCCGCGAGAATTCTCTTGGACACGCGTGCGGCGAGCGCCGGGTGGCTGGCATCCTCGCAAATGGCGGCCGTGGCCGTGCTGCTCGCCGTGGCCGTGCTGCTGCTGGCGGCGCGGGACGCCTGGGCGGCGGCCGGCGCGGCGCTGCCGACCAAGGCCGCGCCGAGCGCAACCGGCAGCCCAACCGCGGCGGCAAGCCTGACCAGCCTGCTCGCATCCGGCGTACGCTCGCCGTCCATCGCCACCCCATCTCGCCCGCTGTCGCACCATTCATGAGACGGCCGTCCCACGCGAAAAGTTGGCACCGAGTATGACGCGCCGCGGCCGGATGCGCCCCGATCCCGCGCCGTAGCCCCGAATCCCGCGCCAGGAACCTCCGATCCCGCGCCGCCGCCCCGATCCTCCACCTGCGCAGCGATGAATGTACCAAAAGACGGCCTACAACCCGTCTTTTGGTACACCCACGAGCCGTCAGCGCCCGCCGCGCGTCCTGGGGCGGCGTCAGGCGGGGGAGCCGCCGCGGCCGGCGCCGCCGCGGAACCGGGACACGCCCTCGACCACGCCGGGGTCCGCGAGCACCGCGATGCCGTGCGCGAACTCGTTGGCCATCGCCTCGTCGTGGCCGAGCGACAGCCCTTCGAGCGCGGACATCCGGTCGCTGCGCAGGCAGGCCTGGGGGAGCGCCGCGATCTCCCGCGCCAACTGCTCGGCCGCGTCCCTGACCCGGCCGTCCGGAACAACGCGGTCGACGAGCCCCATCTGCTTGGCCTCCACCGCGGACACAGCGCGGCCGGTGAGGATCATGTCGAGCGCCCGGCCCTGCCCTATCAGCCGCGGCAGCCGCACCGTGCCGCCGTCGATCAGCGGCACACCCCAGCGCCGGCAGAACACGCCGAGCACGGCGTCGTCCTGCGCCACCCGCAGGTCGCACCACAGCGCGAGTTCCAGGCCGCCGGCCACGGCGTGGCCAGCGATCGCCGCGATCACCGGCTTGGAGAGCCGCATCCGGGTCGGGCCCATCGGCCCGCGGCCATCCGCTTCGACGCGGTTGCCGGACGGGCCGCCCATGGCCTTGAGATCGGCGCCCGCGCAGAACGTGCCGCCGGCGCCGAACAGCACGGCGACGGCGGCGTCGGGGTCGGCGTCAAAATCCTCGAACGCCTCGGCGAGCGCCGCGGCGGTCGGGCCGTCGACCGCATTGCGCACCCCGGGCCGGTTCAGGATGACGGTGGTGACCGGCCCCTTGCGGTCGACCTGAACAGTGCTGGCCCGGGGGGTAACCCCTGGACCGGTGTCAGTCCGGGGAGTAACCCCCGGACCTCCGGACCGGGGGGCGGAGCCCCCCGGAGCCCTCCTGCCCCCGCCCACCTCCCCGTCCCTCTCCATGGCCGACCTCCGGCCGGCCCTCGCATCCGGCATTTCGTCCATGCTGTCCGTTCCTGCGTCCGGCCTCAGCCGACCTGCCAGGTGTCGCCGCCCGCGAGCAGCGCGGCGAGGTCGCCGTGGCCCTCCCGGGCACGCGCGGCCTCGATCTGCTCGGACATCAGGTCGTCGTAGCTGGGCCGCGGGGCCTGCCGCAGCACCCCGATCGGCGTCCTCGCCACGTCGGAGCTGTCCAGGCGGGTCAGCGCGAACGCGTAGGAAGGATCGGCCGCGTGCGCGTCGTGAACCAGCATCGAGCTCTCGTCGGCGGTGGTCGCGTCCACCGCGCTCAGCGACCCGTGGTTGTTGAACGCCAGGCCGAGGTTCTTGTCGGCGCCGAACCGGATCGGCTCGCCGTGCTCGAGCCGGATCACGTTCTCGTCCCGCGACGCTGGCTCGGTGAGCGGGAGGAACGCGTCGTCGTTGAAGATCGGGCAGTTCTGGTAGATCTCCACGAACGCTGCACCCCGGTGGTCGGCCGCCGCCCGAAGTACGCCCTGCAGGTGCTTGCGGTCGGAGTCGATGGTCCGCGCGACGAAGCTGGCCTCGGCGCCCAGCGCCAGCGACAACGGGTTGAACGGCGTGTCCAGCGAGCCGAACGGGGTGGACTTGGTGACCTTGCCCCGTTCCGACGTGGGCGAGTACTGGCCCTTCGTCAGCCCGTAGATCCGGTTGTTGAAAAGCAGGATCTTGATGTTGATGTTGCGGCGCAGCGCGTGGATCAGGTGGTTGCCGCCGATCGAGAGCGCGTCTCCGTCACCGGTGATCACCCAGACCGACAGGTCGGGGCGGGAGGCCGCGAGCCCGGTGGCGATCGCCGGGGCGCGGCCGTGGATCGAGTGCATGCCGTAGCTGTCCACGTAGTAGGGCAGCCGCGACGAGCAGCCGATCCCGGAGATGATCACGAGGTTCTCGCGCGGGATCCCGAGTTCGGGCAGGAACGACTGGAACGCCGCCAGGATCGCGTAGTCACCGCAGCCCGGGCACCAGCGGACCTCCTGGTCGGACTTGAAGTCCTTGGTCGTGAGCTTCTCGTCGGCGACGGGCACGAGCGTGAGCGCGGCCGGCCGGCGGCTGGCCGGGTCCGGCGCGCCGTCGTGCGCGTGCCCCCCGTTGGCGTGGAAGGCTTCAGACATTTGCGATCACATCCTGGATGACGCCTGCCAGTTCCGCGGCCCGGAACGGCAGCCCGCGGACCCTGTTGTAGGAGATCACGTCGACGAGATAGCGGCCGCGGAGAATGAGCGCGAGCTGGCCCAGGTTGATCTCCGGGACCAGGACCTTGTCGTAGGCGGTGAGTACCTCGGCGAGGTTGGCCGGGAACGGCGACAGGTGCCGCAGGTGCGCCTGGGCGACCTTGCCGCCGGCCAGCCGGACCCGGCGCACCGCGGCGCCGATCGAGCCGAACGTCGATCCCCAGCCCAGCACCAGAACCTTCGCGTCGCCGTCCGGATCGTCGACCTCGAGCGGCCCGATGTCCGCGGCGATGCCGTCGATCTTCGCCTGGCGCAGCCGGACCATCTTGTCGTGGTTGTCGGGGTCGTAGGAGATCGTGCCGGACGCGTCGGCCTTCTCGATCCCCCCGATCCGGTGCTCGAGGCCCGGGGTCCCGGGGATAGCCCAGGGACGCGCGAGAGTCTGGTTGTCCCGCTTGAACGGTAGGAATCGTGGCTGGTCACCGTCGCCCCGCCACTCGCTCGGGCTGGAGAAAGAGAACTCGTCGCGCAGTTTGGGCAGGCCCGCGACCTCGGGGATACGCCACGGTTCCGAGCCGTTGGCCAGGTAGCCGTCGGACAGAATGACCACCGGCGTCCGGTACTTGGTGGCGATCCTGACCGCCTCGAGCGCGATGTCGAAGCAGTCGGACGGAGTGGCCGGCGCGACCACGGCCACGGGCGACTCACCGTTCCGCCCGTAAATCGCCATCAGGAGGTCGGCCTGCTCGGTCTTGGTGGGCATCCCCGTGGACGGGCCGGCCCGCTGGATGTCGCAGATGATCAGCGGCAGCTCCACGGAAACCGCGAGCCCGATCGTCTCCTGCTTCAGCACCATTCCCGGCCCCGACGTGGTGCTGACGCCGAGGGCACCGCCGAAGGCTGCGCCGAGCGCCGCGCCGACGCCGCCGATCTCGTCCTCGGCCTGGAACGTGCGCACGCCGAACCGCTTGTGCCTGGCGAGTTCGTGCAGAATGTCGGAGGCCGGGGTGATCGGGTAGGACCCGAGGAACAGCGGCAGGCCGGACCGCCGGGAGGCCGCGATCAGCCCGTAGGCCAGCGCGATGTTGCCGGTGATGTTCCGGTAGGTCCCCGGCGGCATCTCGGACGGCTTGACCTCGTACTGAACCGAGAACGCCTCGGTGGTCTCGCCGTAGTTCCAGCCGGCCCGGAAGGCGGTCTTGTTCGCCTCCATGATCTCGGGCTTCTTGGCGAACTTGGCTTCGAGGAACGTCATCGTGCCGTCGGCCGGCCTGTTGTACAGCCAGGACAGCAGGCCGAGCGCGAACATGTTCTTTGCCCGCTCGGCCTCCTTGCGGCTGATGTCGAAGCCCTCCAGCGCCTTGACGGTCATCGAGGTGATCGGCAGGGCGTGCAGCTGGTAGCCGGACAGCGAGCCGTCCTCTAGCGGGCTGGCCTCGTAGCCGACCTTGCTCAGGTTGCGCTTGGTGAACTCATCGGTGTTGGCGATGATGTCCGCGCCGCGCGGCAGGTCGCCGATGTTGGCCTTGAGCGCCGCCGGGTTCATGGCCACCAGGACGTCGGGAGCGTCGCCCGGCGTCAGGATGTCGTGGTCGGCGAAGTGCAGCTGGAAGCTGGATACCCCGGGAAGCGTCCCGGCGGGAGCCCTGATCTCGGCTGGGAAGTTCGGCAGCGTCGACAGGTCGTTGCCGAACGTCGCTGTTTCCTGAGTGAACCTGTCGCCGGCAAGCTGCATGCCGTCGCCCGAGTCGCCCGCGAACCTGATGATGACCCGGTCTAGTTGCTGGACCTGCTTGGTCACAGTCGGAGGCCTCCTCTACGCGCCGAGGCCGGGCAGTGCCGAGGGGGGCACTGGGGACGCGGTGACGGCGTGCATCCTTGTAGGCGCCGCCCCTGTCCGTGGCCTGGGCCGGGGCGTTGAGGTTTTGTTGAGGTTAGGACTACCGTACATCCTGCCGACGGCTGACTGGATGTCAGCCGGATGCGCGATGCTGCTGTATCTGCTGGTTGCTGGCTTCCGCAATAGGCGCGCTACCGGCCAAATCACCAGGTAGCGTCGCCCCTGCGTCAAACCAAGGTGCAACCCAGCGACGCAAGGTGCGTTCAGACGTTGCATTACTGTAATACGGCGTTCTGCCCGGCGAAGCGGTTCACCGGAGGCCGAGAGGCCGACTTTCCCCTAGGGGCCGGGGATTCGCGCGGTCCTGGCCCGGCCCGGCCGGCCGTGAGAACCCGCCACCTGCTACTCCGGCCGGCCGTGAGAACCCGCGACCCGGGTACTCCGGCCGCCGTGAGAACCCGCCACCCGGTACTCGCCCAAGCGGCGCGCCTGCTTGCGCCACTCCGGATGATTACTGAGAGTGTCAACCTAACTACATTTTGACGCGTCAAACTCACGTAGTCGTGTTTCGATGACTGGTTGCAACTAGCGTTCCTCGGCGCCATCTGGCCGGATACGGGGCCTAGCTTGATCTCCGTCCGCCGGGGAACCGCACCTCGCGCCTGACTGGGAGGCCGCGGAGCATGAGGGATCGTGTGCAGGGGACTGAGAGCGTGAACGTCACCGTCGCGGGTGGACCGCCGGCACAGCGCACAAGAAGCGCCGCCGTCCAGCCGGGAAGCGGCCCGGTTCAGCTGCAGCGGTCCGGCAACTGCCGGGCCACGGTGCGGGACGCACTCGATGCGGCCCTGCGGGGAGTCCGGCTCGGCGGCGGAGACCGGAAGTTCCTGCGCAGGCTGGTCCACTGGGACAAGCGGAACGCCGCTGCCGTGGCTTCGCTGCTGTGGCGGGCCCGGCAGGCAGGGCGCATCGAGGCATCGCTGTCGGGCAGGCAGCTGGAGGTCGTGCTGACCGCCCTGGAGGACGCGGCCGTCTACCGGACCTCGGGGGCCGCCGCGGTGGGCTGCTGGGACTGCGAGAACGTCCCCAGCGGCCGCTGCGCGGATCACGCCAAGGACGGCGACCGGGCACGCGCGTGCGCCGAACTGGCCGCGCAGCTCGCGGCCACTCAGGCCCCCGGCCCCGGCGCTCCGGGTGATCTGCACCGCCCGACCAGCATCTCCGGCTTCCGCCGCCGCACGTCTGTGGCCTCGTGACGCCAGCCGCCGCAGCGTGAGGCCTACCGCTCCGGCTCGCTGTAAACCGAAGCGACGTTACTGCCTCAACTTTTGTCCGGTTGGCGCCGGACAAAAGTTGGGCGCTAGCCGGTCAGGCGGGCGCCCGCGCTATCGGTAGTTCACGAACTGCAGGGCTAGATCGAGTTCCTTGCCCTTGAGTAGGTTGATCACCTGCTGGAGATCGTCCTTCTTCTTGGAGGAGACGCGAAGCTCGTCACCCTGGACCTGCGCGCGAATGCCCTTCGGCCCCTCGTCACGGATGATCTTCGAGATCTTCCGCGAGTCGTCCTGCGAGATGCCTTCCTTCAGGCCGACCGAGAGCCGGTACTCCTTGCCCGAGGCCTTGGGCTCGCCCGCGTCCAGCGCCTTGAGCGATACCGACCGGCGGACCAGCTTCTCCTTGAATACATCCAGGACCGCGTTGGCGCGCTCCTCGCTGTTCGCCTTGATCTCAACGGCGTGATCGCCGGACCAGGCGATGGACGCGCCGACGCCCCGGAAGTCGAAACGCGTGCCGACCTCCTTGGCCGCCTGGTTCAGCGCGTTGTCTACTTCCTGGCGGTCGATCTTGGACACGATGTCGAAAGAGGATTCGGATGCCACGGTTCCCAGGTTAAACGTCCCGCGCGCGGCTGGCCCGCTTGTCGGGCCAGCAGGCGGATCGTGTCGGCGCTGTGCTCGGACGCAGATGCTGACCAAGGCCCCGGCTTCCGCTATCCTTCTCTGTGCAGTCGCTTCAGGCGACGCCAGGCAGGTTGCCCGAGTGGCCAAAGGGAGCGGTCTGTAAAACCGTCGGCTCAGCCTACGTTGGTTCGAACCCAACACCTGCCACCACGTGAAACCCCAGGTCAGGCATGGTTTCGTTTGATCTTGCCGACCTTCTGGGGGGGAGCGGTGTGCCGCACCGCTGCAGTGGCCTGGCCTGCTGCAGCGAATCAGAGTTGAGCCAGGTCACAGCGACGGCTCTGCGGCGGGACGAAGATTGCGCGTGGTGGGAACCTGGCTGTCGTGGTTGAGGGGTGGCTGAGTTACAGCTCGCATTTCAGTACCCCCGACAGGTATCTGAACACCTGCCCTTGGCCCGTCCCTGTCTATGGGCCGGACCCCTGCCGGTAGCCGAACCCGGCTACCGGCAGCCAGGTCCGTTCTCGATGCCGGCGCGGGCCAGATGCCAGGTGGGCAGTCCAGGCCGCCGAGCGCAACTCACCCATTTGCGCGCCGAAACTGGGAGGCAGAGGGCACCCTCGATGCGGTAACGCCCGTAGCGGCCGCTGTCCGGCTGGCGTGGCTCAGTGTGCCCGGCCGCTTGCTGCCATCTCGACCGAGCGACCGCCACGGTCACATCCGAGCGCCGCTGGGCTTTGCCCGCAGTAACTGACAGCCCGCCACAGTCCTCTGCGGGCACAGCCTCGGGCTAAGGCCCGTACGCATAGCATGCCGATGTTCCGGGCAACTTGCTCTCATGCCGACGAGCGAATGCGCTCCCGGGTCGCCGTTTCCTTCGGGTGAAGGAGCGGCTAGTGGTCGTTGTGCTCGGCGGAGCCGATGATACCGGTGCGAACGGTCCCACTGGCTGCACCTGTCTCCATGTTGCTCAAGCGATCGCAGAACGGGTATTAAGGTACGCCGCGTCGCCGGCCTGGCATACGCTGTCGTGCTGTAGCCCGGTCAGCCCCCGCCAGACCGAGCGACGCGCTCGGGAGGGGAAGATGTCAGGCGGGTCCGCCGTTCAACCGATGCCGGTCTGGGCAAGCGTGTTGCAAGCCTGGGCGTGGCCAGTCGCGATGCTGCTCGCTGTGCTCGCGGTCTTGGCTTGGATAACGATCTCGACCGCTGCTAGACCTATCCTCACCATTCTTTTCGGTCGCATACGCCGTATTAGTGCATTTGGGGTCGAGTTTGACCTCAGCCAAGCTGCCGCTGTGCAAACGCGTACAAATGTAGAGGCCGGTTTTGACGAGCTTCGCAATAAGTTGAAAAGGCAATTCGATTCATTGGTGGACAGTGAGGGACTTAACAATAAGCTCCTGGATCTGGCTGAGAATGCCGTGCGCCCGCACCTGACCGCTAAAGCACGGCGTACATACCGCTGCACTATCCACATACAGGACGTCCTCTTTGAGGATGCCCTTTATCAGCTTCTTGACTACTATCCGTCGGGAGGCGGCCGAGGGCGCACGCGTTCCGTTCGCTTTGGAATTATAGGGCGTTGCGCGCGGCTAAATCAGCCTGATATACAGGCTGATGTAACAACAAACACAGCCAAGCTAATTGAATCATGGGCTATGACCGCAGCCGAGGCTGCGATAGTCGGCCGTGACCGTCAATCTTTTGCTGCCATCCCCTTGTTCGATGGAGACCAGCAATTCCTAGGGATACTATACGTAGATGCCGTACCACGGGGCTCATGGAATCCGCCACCAAGTGAAGATCACGACAACCATCCCCTCTGCGAAAGTATCACAATTTACGCAAGCCAGTGCGGCTTAATTTCAGCATTGTCAAGAATAATCCCCGAGATGCGAAGGACCGGACCAAGGTTGAGGTTGATAAAGTAAATGACTAAGGCCGACGCGGGAAATACATCCGCATATGAGGCTCTCGCGCCAGAGTACTACGATGCTATTAGGCACCCAACGTGCGCAAACTTTAGATATGCATCCAAGCAAATCATCAAGCCGTGGATTGAGAAGCTTGTAGATTATCGTCCTATTTGCGAAGTGGGCGCCGGCATGTCAGTGGCCGCTGAACTGCTCCTAGAGGCAGGCGAGTCCATCGCAGATCTATTTCTAACAGACTCAGTTCAGTCAATGCTGGAGTACTCCCTCAACTGGAAAATTGCTCAAGATCATATTTCCGTAGCTGAGGCCAGTGAACTGCCCTTCGCGGCCAGCAGCTTCAGCTTGTGCATATCCTCGCTGGGTGATCCTTACAATACCGAGGAAATGTGGGCCGAGCTCGCTCGAGTGCTGCGCGATGACGGATATGCGATATTCACGACTCCCTCATTCGAATGGGCGTCGATTTACCGAGGGTTGACCGGATCAGGCGATCGCGCCGCAGAATTCTACCTTTCGGATGGCAGAACTATTTTCGCTCCATCGATAATCTATGACCAAAACTGCCAGACAAAGCTGATCGGGTCCGGGCCATTGATGGAGGTGGTTGATTTTCAAGTAATGACGTACTCGCAGTTGCCTGCGAGGAACGTCTCACCCAAGCTACTAGTTGCCCGAGAAGGCAATCTACCAATAGTTGTCGGCTACCTGATCCGCAAGTCAGCCCTATAAGAGCGATCGCCTACTTCTATTATTTGCGGACTGGAATGTCCGCAATCGTATGGCGTCTGGGTTCCGCATTCTGTGCTAATCAAAGGCTCAGGCATGGCAATAGACGTGCCTGAGCGCCTCGATTCGCGCGCGACCACCGGTTGCAAGGGACGGCCTGGGACTGCCATGGTCCTCTTGAGGCCGCGCGTGCGTTCGCACTCTACCGCAGCGGGGTCGGGAGCCAGTGCCGCTCAGCTTAAGTTGATCATTTGGTTTCAGGCTGCGAGTGACCGGCAGCCCAATAGGGTCGGACGATGGCAACAATCCGGATCACCTCGAAGGTCCCCATGGTTCAGTCCGCTCTCAAGGTACGCCCCTTGCGCGCGACGATTGATGGCGGCGAGGAGCAAGACCTGTCTTTGTCCGGGTCACACGATGTAGAGGTCGAGGCGGGCAGCCATCACGTCGAGATGTACGTGGCCTGGGCGCTGCCAGCCCGCATGGGCCCTGCCCAGATCGATGTGTCCCTCCAGGACCGCGACACGGTAGAACTGCTCTACAAGCCTCCGTGGATCCGGACCAAGCCGGGCAAGCTCACGCTCTCGACCACGTAGCGTGCCTCCTGATCTTGCTAAGCCCCCTACCTCGAACAAGATTCCGTGCATCTGACATCCTGTCACTCCCCGTCCGAGATGCGTGTTGACGAGCTGGTCACGTCACTCTCCGATGCGCGCTCATGCCGCGTACAGCGTGCCAGGTCGCGCGTGACATAACCGTTTCGCGGCCTGGGGGTGACGAGGCGAGATTCCGCCCGGCGACCGACGACAGCATCCCGCGGGCTCGTCGCATGAGGGCGTCGATCTTCAGTTGTCAGGTTGAGTGACACGGAAGATCAGGGAGAACGCTCGCCGAGTCGCCGATCTGTTTGCGATAGCGGCTCGACAGGCCAACCCCGCATCGCACGCAGAACGGGATGATCTGGGCGGGCGGTTAAGCAGTGCTGGCCACCGGGTTCGCTCGTTGAGGAGCGCTGCAGGGTTTGTAGCCCTCGCATGTGGGATAATCGCACTATGAGTCGGGAGGCTGTTACCCAGGCTGACCTTGGTCGGCGCATCGCGGATGCGCGGGCGGAGGCTGGCGTGACCCAGGCTGATCTGGCTGTCGGCGTTGGCTTGGAGCGCACTGCGCTGGTCAGGATCGAGTCGGGAGAGCGCAAGGTTTCCGCGACGGAGCTAGTAGCTATCGCGGGAGCCCTGGACAGGCCGGTCGACTGGTTCTTCACCGAGCCGCCGGTTGCGGTTATCAGCCGACGCCGTGATCCGGCGGTGGGCGGGTTCTCCCGCGTCCTTGATCGCGCTCTTGAAACCGCCGCGCGAGACGTGGCCTTCCTGGAAGATCGCAGCCTGTTGTCGTCTGCCGAACGTCCGGCTCGCAAGGCGCCGGAGAGTTTCAAGGAATCCGAGGACCTTGCCCGCGCCGTACGCGCGGAAGCGGGAAGGCCGGACGGTCCGCTGCTAGATCTTCAGTCGTTTGCGGAGGGCCTCGGATTGCTGGGGTTTTCCCTCGCGCTTGGTCCCGATGCTGATGATGCCGGATACGTCGAGGTGGGGAACCATGGCGTAGCGGTTATTAACGGAACGACCGATCCAGGGCGGCGGAGGTTCAGTCTCGCTCACGAGCTCGGTCACCATCTGACTGGTGACGCCTACGAGCCGTCAGTGAGGCTAGGCCCATCAGATACCGAGCGCATGTTCAACGCGTTCGCCGCCTACCTCCTCATGCCGCGGTCCTCGGTGCTGAGCATCTGGGATGAATTCTCGGCCCAGTCGCCGCGGCTGGCCGCCATCGCGGTCGCCGTACGGTTCAGCGTGAGCTGGACCGCTGCGTGCAACCAGCTTAGGAACCTAGATCTCATCGACTCTCGGGAGCGTGAACGCCTCCTTGACAACGACCTACGGCAAGGGGAGCTATTCGAATTCGGCGAGCGTTTCGCTGTTGAGCTTGATCCGCCGAGCGTGCCCTCGGCTTATGCGCGCGCGGTGGTGAGCGCATACCGGAGAGGGCAGCTCACAGCAGCCAGAACAGTCGAGCTGCTCCACCATTCGGTGGACGAAACCGACCTCCCCGAGCCAGACGCCATGTCACTTGACGAACTTCGCGGTGAGTTCGTAACAGGACTGTGACTGGCCTCGTTTTCGACACAACAGCACTGAGCCATTTTGCTCACGCTGGACGCATGAACGAACTGCAGGCAGCCGTTGCCGGTGATGAGCCCGTTCTCTTGGCGGAAGTTGCGGCAGAACTGGTGCGGGGCATTCCTGACCACCCGTTGCTCGGGACCGCAGCGGCGGGTGCTTGGCTCAAGCAGGTCGAGCTTGAGGAACTACCGGAGCTTGTGGCATTCGCCAGGTTCAAGGGAGAACTTGGCGGCGGGCCGGATAGAAACAACGGCGAAGCTGCAGTACTTGCCTGGGTGAGTGTTAACGGCGGTATTGCGATCATCGATGAGGTTGTGGCGCGCGCTATTGGAGGTAGGGAAGGATTGCAAGTCCACGGATCACTATGGCTGCTGATCAGGAGTTTCAAGGACGGTGTGTTTGATCGTGCCATGGTCGAGGGGATTGTGGACGACCTAATAGCCACTGGGATGCGTTTGCCAGTCGCCACGGGACCGGCCCTCTTCGCGTGGGCCTATGAAGCTGGAATTCTTCCGTAGCGTGCTACCCGCGTTCCGCCTCGTCGACATCGCTATCGAAGTCGAGATCACCCCGAGCACAGCCCGCTACGCTGTGCCACCTGGTCAGCATGGCCCGGCACACGCGCCGAGCCGATATGGTCGGCCAGTTTCGTGTCTTGGTGCGTGTCGGGGAGACACCGAACAGGTCGATCTGAACCGGATTCCGGTGTTCATCGCGATGTCCTTCTGATTTCCTGTAAGTGCCGAGGAAGATCACAGGCCGAGCATCACTGGTGTGTCCGGGATGCCACCGGCGATCAGCGCCGCCAGCGGTGTGGCGATGTCACGCGGTGAGAACAGGTCGGTTCCGCTGTATTCGGCGATGTCTTTGTGCCGCCACCATCGCATCCCCGTGATGTGCTCGGCGGCGAGTTCATCATCAGATAGCGCGCCGCGGGGATCAAAGCGCGTGGTGCGGACGAGAAAGTAATCGTTGACCACCCCGTCGTGGCCGTCGGCATGGCCGGGAGCGGCGACTTCCTGGTGCCAGACGCGAGGCGGGTCGGCGTCAATGACGAGCCCCGTCTCCTCGTGCAACTCCCGGCGCAGGGCCGCCAGCGGCAATTCACCAGGCTCGATGCCACCGCCGGGGCCGCCCATACGGCCGTTGCACCCGCTGGCACAGCCGGATGCGGGAAGCCGAACCGGCACAGCAGGACATGGTCATCATCGGCCAGGATGATCGCCCGGACAGCACGTCTTAGGGCGTGTTTCAAAAGTGGCTGGGTGGCTGGATGTGATTTTGAGATGCCCGCGTGTCGTTGACGGAGAATGAGCGAGGTCTCCGGTAGATGAGTCAGCGACTAAGAAGACCATCTGCACGGAGACCTCGTGGCCACCTTAGCGGTGAGCAGGCGCGCGGACCTGACGGACGCGCAGTGGGCGGTGCTGGAGCCGCTGCTGCCAGCTGGCGGGGTGCGCGGGCGCCCGCCGAAGTGGGCGAAGCGGCAGCTCATCGACGGGATCCGGTGGCGGGTGCGGGCAGGTGCGCCGTGGCGGGATGTGCCGGCGGAGTACG
>JASHQP010000615.1 GCA_030039095.1 Streptosporangiaceae bacterium | reverse complement strand
TGACGACGGCCACGAGAGACTGCCCAGAGACGGCCAGATAGCTGCCCGCTGGCGGCCATGAAAACTGCCCAGCGGCGGCCACTGGATCTGCCCGACACGATTTGACGTTTCCCTGCCGGTTCCGCGGCGGGGGTCCCCTCCCGGTCTTGGCTGAGTGGCGCCAATCCATCTCAGTTCCCGGGAGGGGACGAGTGAAGTCTGCCGAGGAGATCATGAACATTCTTGAGGCGTATGACCTGACGGGGTCACTGCGGGATGCCGCCGAGCTGGCGGGTTGCTCGCATCACACCGTCGCGCGGTATGTCGCCGGGCGCGAGCAGGGCCGGGCGGTGCCCGGCGCGGCAGCGCGCCGGGCGGCGGTGATCGATGAATTCTTGCCCAAGCTGGAGGAGCTGGTCGAGCGGAGTAAGGGGAAGATCCGCGCTGATGTGGCGCATGAGCACATCGCCGCGATGGGGTATGCGGGGTCGGAGCGCACCACCCGGCGGGCGGTCGCTGGGCTGAAGCAGGCGTATGCCGGCGGGCGGCGGCGGGTGCATCGCCCGTGGGTTGCTGAGCCGGGCATGTGGGGGCAGTACGACTTCGGCGACGGGCCGCAGGTGGCCGGCGTGGCAACGATCCTGTTCTGCTTGTGGCTGGCGTGGTCCCGGTTCCGGGTAGTGCTGCCGCTGCTGGACAAGACCGCCCCGTCGGTATGGGCCGCAGCCGACGTGGCGCTGCGCCGGGCAGGCGGGGTGCCGACCTACCTGCTCACCGACAACGAGAAGACCGTCACCGTCGAGCATGTGGCCGGGATGCCGGTGCGCAACCCTGGCGCGGTGGCGTTCGGCCGGCACTACGGGCTGACCGTGGCGACATGCGTGCCCTATGACCCGGCCAGTAAGGGGGGGTCGGAGTCCACGGTGAAGATCGCGAAGGCTGACCTGGTGCCTACGCAGGCGAACCTGCTGGATGAATATGCCAGCTTCGCCGAGCTGGAGGCGGCGTGTGAGGGGTTCTGCCAGCTGGTCAACGCCCGGCCGCACCGGATCACCCGCCGCGCCCCGGTGGAGATGCTGGCCGAGGAGCGGGCCCGGCTGCACCCGGTCCCGGCGGCCCCGTTCACCGCGTCGCTCGGGGTGACCCGCCGTGTCGATGCGCTGTCGCTGGTCGCGTTCGAGGGCGGCCAGTACTCGGTGCCGCACGAGCTGGCCGGGCAGGCTGTGTGGGCACGCCGGCATGGCGGGCAGGTGGTGATCACCCACGCTGGGCCCGCCGGCCCGGTGGAGGTGGCCCGCCACCAGGTGACCACGCCGGGCAGCCCACGAGTCGACGACAGCCACTACCCGCCCGCACCACCCGGTGCGCTGAACCGCACGCCACGAGCTCGCACCCAAGCCGAGGCCCAGTTCCTGGGTATCGGGGACGGTGCCGGGCTGTGGCTGGCCGAGGCCGCCGCGGCGGGCGCGTCCCGGGTGCGGGCCAAGATGGCCGCCGCGGTCCAGCTCGCCGCGCTGCATGGCGCCGCCGCCACAGACCGGGCGCTGGGCCAGGCGGCCGCGGCGGGCCGGTTCGCCGACGGGGACCTGGCCTCCATCCTCGCCCACCAGGCCTCAGCCGCCGGCGGTGAGCCGTCGGCGGCCGGCGAGCAGTCCTCACTGGCCCAGGGCACCAGCGGGTGGGCCCGCCACCGCGGGACGGAGGCCGGCCGATGAGCCTGCGCCGCCCAGACGAGGACGCCGTCCTGACCAGCGAGGAGATCGCCATGGTCCGCCAGGTCCTGGTCAGCTGCTCGGACCTGCTGGCCTGGGCCGGAGCGCACGCCGGCCCGGCCTGGCACCAGGCCGCCGCCGAGATCACGGCCGCCGCCGGCCAAGGGCGGACCGCCGGCGGGATCTACTACGACGTCAATCTCGCGATCGACTACCTCGACTTCGCCGCACCCGCACGGAGCAGCCGGTGACCGCCGCCGCCCCCGCCCCGCCGCCGATCGACGCCGCCCTGGAGGGCCTGCTGCGCCGGATGCGGCTGCCGCACATGCGCCGCATCGCCCCCGAGGTCCTGGCCACCGCCAAAGCCCAGCGGTGGGACCCCGCCGAGGTGCTCCGGGCCCTGCTGACCGAGGAAGTCACCGGGCGGGACCGCTCCGCGCTGGCCACCCGCCGCGCCCGGGCCGCCTTCCCCACCGGCAAGACCTTCGGCGCCTGGGACGAGCAGCTGTCCTCCATCCCCGCCCCCACCCAGGCCGCGCTGCGCACCCTGGAATGGCTCGGCCGGCACGAGAACCTCGTGGTCTGCGGCCCGTCCGGCACCGGCAAGACGTTCCTGCTCGAAGCCCTCGGCCAGGCCGCCGTCGAAACCGGCAAACACGTCGCCTGGTTCACCCTCGAGCAACTCGGCGTGCTGATCCGCGCCCACCGCGCCGACGACTCGGTCACCAAAGCCATCGGCCGCATCCTGCGCGCCGACCTCGTCGTCGTCGACGACATCGGCCTGCTCCCCGTCGCCCCGGACGCCGCCGAAGGGCTCTACCGCCTGGTAGATGCCGCATACGAACGGCGCAGTGTCGCGGTCAGCTCCAACCTGCACCCGTCTGCGTTCGATGAGCTGATGCCCAAGACACTGGCCACCGCCACCGTCGACCGGCTGATGCACCACGCCCACGTCTGCCAGACCAGCGGCGACAGCATCCGGCTCACCCAGGCGATCGCCGGGGAAGGAGTGATCCCCCTGACCTAACCCACCCGTGGCCCGTCTGATGGCCACCACCGGGCAGATCTGGTGGCCATCAGCGGGCAGAACTCATGGCCGTCACCGGGCAGTTCCTAATGTCCATTGACAC
>JASHQP010000614.1 GCA_030039095.1 Streptosporangiaceae bacterium | reverse complement strand
TGGCCGACGATCTCGACGCGCCCGGCGCGCTGGCCGCGGTCGACGCCTGGGCGGACGCCGCCCTGGCCGCGCCGGGTGCCACGGACGGCCCCCTCGTCCGCGACACCGTCGACGCGCTCCTGGGCGTCGCGCTGTAGACCAGATGGAAGTAGCGGCTTCGGGCGCCTTCAGCACGGGGGCACCGGGTAGCATCTGAGGCCGCTGTTGCAAGGAGCAAGCTGGACCGACGGCCGGCTGGCAGAAGGTAGCGGGGTGTGAGCGGAACGACGCCGAGCGGGACGATCGCGAGCCCCGGCTCGGGTGAGCCAGGGGGGCGGCCCGCGGCGCCCCTGTCGCCCGTGCGGGCCGGCCTGAGCAACCCGGTGACCCTGATCATCATCGTCGCGACGCTGCTCGGCCTGCTGCTCCGCCTGTACCAGCTCAGCCGCCCCGGCTTCCTGTTCAGCGTCAACGAGTACGACGACGGGCCCTACTTCGGCAGCGCCGTGCGGCTGGTCAACGGCGCGGTGCCGTACCGCGACTTCCTGATCGTGCAGCCGCCGGGGATCACGCTGCTGATGATCCCGGTGGCGCTGGTCAGCAAGGTGACCGGCACCGCATGGGGAATGGCCACCGCGCGCATCCTGACCTCGCTGGTCGGGGCCGCCTCGGTGGCCCTGGCGGGCCTGCTGATCCGGCACCGCGGCGTCCTCGCCACGGTCATCGTCTGCGGGATCATGGCGGTCTACCCGGACGCCATCCAGGCCACCAAGACGCTGCTCGTGGAGCCCTGGCTGGTGCTGTTCTGCCTGATCGGCGCCCTCGCGGTGTTCGACGGCGACCACTTCACCACCAGGACGCGGCGGCTGGTCTGGGGCGGCGTGGCGTTCGGGTTCGGCGGCGCGGTCGAGCCGTGGGCCATCTTCCCGGTGATCATCATCACGGTGCTCGCGCTGCGGTGGCCGCGCCGGGCCGCCGCGTACGTCGGCGGGGTCGCGGCCGGCTTCGGCATCCCGGTGCTGCCGTTCGCCGCGCTGGCGCCCAGGAAGTTCTACGAGGCCACGATCATCGCGCAGATCGGCCCCAGGGCGGGCGCCACCCGCACGTCGACGTGGGAGCGGATCCAGGACCTGACCGGGCTGGCCGACCTGCACAAGCCGACGCACCTGGTGGTCCTCGGCGCCGCCGTGCTGATCGCCGCGGTCGTGGCCGGCAGCCTCGGCCTCGCGTTCCTGCTGACCTGGCGGCTGCCCCCGGTGCTCGACCTGTTCGCGGTCGGGACGGCGGGATTCGTGCTGATCGCGTTCATCTGGCCGAACCAGTTCCACTACCACTTCGCCGCGTTCTTTGCGCCGTGGTTCGCCCTGGCCATCGCGCTGCCACTGGCCACGCTGGTGCGCGACCTGCGGCTGCTCTCGGGCGGCGGTGCCGGCTCCCCCACGCCGCCCGCCCTGCAATGGGGCACGGCGTGCGTGGCCGGGGCGGTGATCCTGGTGCTGGCCGCGGTCCAGTTCAACTGGGAGAGCTACAACACCCCGCACCTGCCGCTGTCCGTGGTGCAGTCCGCCGAGCGCCTGATCCCGCCCGGGTCGTGCCTGCTCGCCGACGAGGTTTCGTTCGCGGTCATGACCAACCGGCTGGTCTCGGACATCCCGGGCTGCTCGCTGCTGCTCGACGCCACCGGCACCAACTACGCGCTCTCCCACGGGCGCGACCCGGAGACCGGCGCCGCCAGGTACAAGGCGGTCGACGCGGTGTGGACGTACGCCTTCGATCACGCGCAGTACGTCTGGCTTTCCGGGCTGAACCACCACCGGGTGGCGTGGACGCCGGCGCTCGAGAAGTACTTCAGCGCCCACTTCACCCGGATCCTGGACGCCGGGCACGCGGGCGCGCTGTACCGGCGCGTCGGCCTGAAACCGGCAGGCTGACGGCGGACGGCCGCGCACGATGCCGGATCACCAGCCAGCGGTCACCGTCCGCCGCGCCACCCACGCCGACGTCCCCGCGCTCTACGTGGTCGTGCACGAGGCGTACCTGCTGTACGTGCCCAGAATCGGCAGCATGCCGGCCCCGATGACCGCCGACTACGCGGCGGCCGTCCGGTCCGGCGAGGCGTGGGTCGCCGAGGTGGACGGTGCGATCGTCGGGCTCCTCGTGCTCGTCGTCCACCCGGGCTACCTGCTGATCGAGAACATCGCGGTGCAGCCGTCGGCGCAGCGGCGCGGCATCGGCTCCCGGCTGCTCATGCTCGCCGAGGACGAGGCCCGCGCGAACGGCCTGGGTGAGATACGCCTCTACACCAACGAGGGAATGACCGAGAACCTCGCCTTCTACCCCCGGCACGGCTACCGGGAAACGCGCCGGGCCGAGGAGAACGGCTTCCGGCGGGTGTTCTTCAGCAAAGCGCTGTGACGGCCGCCTAGAGCTCGCGGCGCTCGAAGCTGACCAGGCCGAGCGTCAGCACGAGCGCGAGCCAGATGCCCGCCCAGACCAGGTACTGCCACGGCGGCGCGGTCAGGGCCTGAAGGCGCTGATAAAGACGTCCTGCGCGACATCCTGGGCCGCCTGGGCGTCGCCGACGACGCCGAAGGCGATGCGCACGACCGCCGGGTACTCCGCGCGGAAGAACCGCTCGAACCCGGAGAACGAGGCCGGCGGCGGTGACGATCGAAGGTGGGTCACGAAGCTGGCTTCCATGCTCATCCTCTCCGTCACCTGAGCACCGCAGCTCCAGCAGGTGTGACAGCTGACCGCATTGTCAACCGGATTACGCAGTCCTGTGGACGAGAGCCCGGAACGCACAGCCCCGGGCTGAATCACGTCGCGCCGGCCGGCGAGCCCGCCGGAGCCTGGCGGCATGACAGACAACACGCCCGCGGGTGAGGTGACCCCGCACACGAACAGCCAGCCGGGCCGAGAGGTGCCGAGGGTGAGGATCAGCTCCGTGGCCGGCTTCCTGGCGGTCGTCCCGCATCTGCTGGGGTTCCACCCGAGCCGGAGCATGGTGATCGTCGGCCTTGACGCGCGGCGCGGGCGCATCGTGCTCGCGTTCCGCTACGACCTGCCGGACCCGCCCGACGCCGTGCTGGCGCAGGACATCGCCGAGCACGCGGCCGCCGTGCTGCGGAAGCGGCGAATCCGGACCGCCATCGCCGCCGGCTACGGCGACGGAACGCTGGTCACGCCCGTCGCCGAGCAGGTCAGGGCGGGCCTTCGCGGCGCCGGGATCGCGCTGCGCGACCTGCTCCGGGT
>JASHQP010000613.1 GCA_030039095.1 Streptosporangiaceae bacterium | reverse complement strand
GGGCCCCGGTACGACCAGCGCGCCGTCCGGGCCGAGCGTGACCACGACGTCGAGCCCGGCGCGGAGCTTGCGGGCCAGTGCCGCGACCGCCTGCAGCGCGGACGGCGGCGCCGCTCCGGCCAGGAGCGCCAGCTCGGTCCGGTTCGGCACCAGGACGTCGGCACCGGCCAGCAGATCCGGGCCGAGCGGCGCGGCGGGCGCCGGGTTGAGTACCACCGGCGCGGTGGCCTTCGACGTGGCCGCGGCCACGGTCGCCAGCGGTACCTCCAGCTGCAGCAGCACCGCGCCCGCGCCGGCCAGGACATCAGGGTCGATGTCGCCGGGCACCAGGGCGCCGTTGGCTCCGGGGTCGACCAGGATCAGGTTCTCCCCCGATGGGTCGACGGCGATCGTCGCGCCGCCGCTGCGGGTACCCGGCGTCGTCCGCACCTGCGACACGTCCACCCCGCGGTCCTGCAGGTCGCCGCGGATCTGCTCGCCGATGTCGTCGTCACCGACCCGGGCGATCATCGTGACGTCGGAGCCGAACGCGGCAGCGGCGGCGGCCTGGTTGCCGCCCTTGCCGCCGAAACCGACGGTACCCGGGGCCGAGCTCAGCACGGTCTCACCCGGGCCGGGCAGCCGGTCGACGAGCAGGGTGAGGTCGGCGTTGAGGCTGCCGATCACGGCCAGCCGGGCGTGCCGGGGGCGCCGCGCCCCGTTCATCCGGCTCTCGCCAGCGACGAGCGCCGTACCAGAAGCGACGGCGCGATCTCGCTGCGCCGCACGGCCGCGTCATCGCCGCTCATCCGCAGCTGCAGCAGCCGCACCGACTCGGCCGCGATGGTCTGCACCGGCTGGCGCACCGTCGTCAGCGGCGGCTCGCACAGCTCGGAGAACAAGATGCCGTCGAACCCGGTGACCTTGACCACACCGGGAACGCCCACCCCGGAGTGATGCAGCTCGCGGACGACTCCGAGCGCGATGATGTCGGACCCGCACACCACGGCGTCGGGCAGCGGCCGGCTGCCCAGCAGCTCCCGTGCGGCCGTGCGGCCGAACTCGATAGTGAACGACCCGAGCAGCACGGGGCCCGCGGCAAGCCCGGGCACCCGCGGCACCGTCAGCCGGAACGCGTCGAGCCGGCTGCGGCCGGTCGAGCTCGCCGTGTCATCGGACACGAACGCGACAGTCCGGCAGCCCTGGCCAGCCAGGTGCTCGAGCGTGCTGCGGATCCCCAGCGCGTTGTCCACGCCCACGTAGTCGGCGGGGAACCCGTCGACCTGCCGGTCGATCTGGACGATCGGCACCGACCGGTGCGCCCGGCGCATGGCCGCCGCGCTGGAGTGGTGCCGGGCGGGGATGATGATCAGGCCGGCCACCTGCCGGTCGGTCAGCGCCTGGAGGCGGCGTGCCTCGTCGGCCGGGTCGCCGCGCGAGTCCGCCAGGATCATGTCGAGGTCCGCGTCGCGCAGCGCCGCCTCCAGCGCCTCGACCAGCTCGGCGAAGAACGGGTTGCCGATGCCGGGAACGACGATGCCGGCCATGCCGGAACTGCGTGCCCGAAGGCCGCGAGCTATCAGGTTCGGCCGGTAGTCGAGGCGCCGCGCAGCTGCGACGACAGCTGCGGCGGCGGCCGATGAGGTGCCGCTGGCGCCAGACAGCACCCGGGACGCGGTGGAGGTGGAAACACCCGCCGCAGCGGCGACGTCACGGAGCCGCACGGGTTGCGGGAACGATTCCGCAGCGGCCGGCTCCATAACTCGCAATGCTTACACACCTCCACAGCCCAGGACCAGGCGGGATCGTTCCCAGCATCTTGACATGACGGTGGAAGGGCGGTGGAATCGTTCCCATCTCAGCTCACCCCCGGAGGGCCAGAGCATGGACACGAACGCAGCCAGCCCAGGCGGAGCCACGGCGCAGGCCCCCGACGCCGACAAGCCGTGGAGCATCGAGACCAACGGGATCAACCCGATCGCCGAGGAAGAGCGGCACGGCAAGCCGATCGAGCTGTTCTGGATCTGGTGCGCGGCCAACATCGGCATCCTGGACATCACCTACGGCGCGTTCCTGGTCACGTTCTACGGGCTGGACCTGACACAGGCGATCATCGTGATGATCGTCGGGACCGTGCTGTCGTTCCTGCTCGTCGGGTTCATCAGCCTGGCCGGCAAGCGGGCCAACGCGCCCACGCTCGTGGTGTCGCGGGCGTCGTTCGGCGTGATCGGCAACGCGGTGCCGACGCTGATCAGCTACGTCTCGTTCCTCGGCTGGGAGATCCTGCTCACCGCACTGGCGGTGCTCGCCGCGCAAAGCATCATGCAGCGGCTCGGCGCGCCGGCCGGCGACCCGACGGTCGCGGTCGCGTTCGTGATCGTGGCGGGCGTGACGATCACGCTCGCGCTGCTCGGGCACGCCACGATCACCAGGGTGCAGGTCTGGTTCACCTATGCGTTCGCGGTGCTGACCGTGGTGTTCATCATTCTCGAGGCCAAGCACGTGAGCCTGCACGCGGTGAACTCGCTGCACCCGGGAACGTTCGTCGGCGGCGTCATCGGCGGCACCACCGTGATCATGGCTGGGCTCGGCATCGGGTGGGTGAACGCCGCCGGTGATTACAGCAGGTACCTGCCGCGGAAGGTCAGATCGGCCGCAGTCGTGGGCTGGACCACATTCGGCGCCAGCCTCGCCCCGATCCTGCTCGGCATCTTCGGCATCTTCCTCGCCGCCAGCAACCCGAACATCGCGTCGGCCGCCAACCCGATCGGCCTGTTCGCCGACACGCTGCCGATCTGGTTCGCGGTCCCCTACCTGCTCGTCGCCGTCGGCGGGCTGATCGCCGCCACCGTACTCGACGTGTACTCCGGCGGCCTGAACCTGCTGACGCTCGGCCTGCGCACCGAGCGGTACAAGACCGTGGCGATCGACGCCTGCGTGATGATCGCCGGGAACATCTACGTGCTGTTCATTGCCAAGACGTTCTTCGCGCCGTTCGAGGGCTTCCTGATCACGCTCGGCGTGCTGCTCGCCGCGTGGTCTGGGATCTTCCTCGCCGACATGGCGCTGCTGCGCTGGAAGAACGGCTACGACGAGCAGGGCCTGTACCGGACCGACCGGGGTGCCTACAACTGGTGCGGCCTGACCGCGCTGGCCGTCGCGTGCGCGCTCGGCCTCGGCACGGTGACCTCGACCAGCCCGGTGTTCAGCTGGGTGGGCTACCTGCTCGGCATCCTCGGCGGCCGGACCGGCGCGGTCGGCGGCAGCAGCATCGGCGTGATCATCTCGCTGGTGCTCGGCGCCCTCGTCTACGCGGTGCTGGTCCTGGCCTCGGGCCAGGTCGCCAAGGCCAGGACCAGCGAGAAGGTAGCGGTCGCGGCGTCATGAGCCCAGTGAAGAGCGCTGGGGAGGTGGCGGGGTCCCCGCTCCTTGCCGTCATCGACATGCAGGAGTTCTTCGCGGCGGGCAGTCCCTGGGAGGTGCCGGGGTTCGAAGGCCTCATCGAGCCCATCGACGCGCTGGCCGGCGCGTACGGGCCGCGGACGATCTTCACCCGGTTCGTGATCCCCGGGGAACCGCAGGGAAGCTGGGTCGGCTACTACCAGGCCTGGCCGCAGGTGCTGGCACCCGGGGCAGCGGGCCTGGCCGACCTCGCCCAGCCCTGGGGCGGCCAGGGCCTGGACACCCTGGACAAGACCACGTTCTCCAAGTGGGGCCCGGAGCTCGAGTCCATGCTCGGGCCGGGCCGCGAGCTGACGGTTTGCGGGGTCAGCACCGACTGCTGCGTGATCGCCACGGTGCTGGCGGCGGTCGACGGCGGCGCACAGGTCCGGGTCATCGCCGACGCCTGCGCCGGGATTACCCCCGAGGCGCACGAGGCCGCGCTGAACCTGATGGGCGGGTTCGCGCCGCAGGTCACGTTCGGCTCGGCCGAGGAGGAACTCAGCCGCCTGGCCGGGGCCGGGCGCGCATGACCGCGGCCGGCCCCGGCACCTGGAACACCTGGGACGCCGACCGGCCGGCCTGTGTCGTGCACCTGCCCAGCGGAGCGGTGCTCCGGGTCGGCGCGTACAGCGCGAGCGCGAACACGTTCACCGACTTCCCCTGGTCCCCCGCCTACCGCCTCGGCGCCCACGACGTCGACGGCGGCGAGATCGCTGTGGACCTCACGCACGCCGGGTCGACCGTGCGGCTCGAGCTGGCCGCAGCCGGCGAGGGCTGCGTGACCGGCAGGATCACGTGCCTCGACATGGCCGAGTGGGGACTGCGGTTCTGGCTGCTGCTGGAGTTCGGCACCGACGGGACCGGCGAGGACGCACCCGTCCGCCTGATCACCCCGCCCGGCGGCGAGTACCTGCGGCCTCCGGTGGCGCTTCTGGCTGGGGGGCCAGGCGCGCCGTCAGCGGCGTTCAGCACGCTCGACCGGCCCACCGATGCCCGGCTGACCATGGAGCGTAGCGTTCTGGGCACTCTGATGGAGTCGCATAGTTACTACGCCCGGCCTCCAGCACCGGAGCAAGGGCGATACGCGGTCTTCCGCATCAGCGCCACGCAGCCGGTGACCGAGTTCGCGGCCGCCGCGGGCCCGGACGCGCAGGCGGCGCAAGACCGCCTGCGCGAGGTTCTGACTTCGGGGGGAACGCGGGGGGTGTCCCCCCGCGGGTCGGGGAACCGGTCGGCGATCCGTGACGTGCTCGGCTGGAACACCATCTGGGACCCGGCCGGCCGGCGGGTCTACACGGTGGCGACCAGGGCCTGGATCGCACGCAAGTTCGGCGGTTTCGGCGTCTGGCAAATCGACGGGTTCCTGCACTCGATCCTCGCGGCGCATCTGGGCGAAGGGCGGCTTGCCTGGGACAACGTGGCCGCGGTGCTGGCCGGCCGCACTCCGCGCGGCAACCTGACCGCGCTGCGCGCCGCGACCACGGACTGGGAGGACCGTTCGCACCCGCCGGTCGGCGCGCACGCGTGCTGGTCGGTGCAGGCCATGACGCCCGACGACGGCTCGGCCGCGCGTGCGGCGGAGGTGCTGGCCGGCGCGTTCGACTGGTGGTTCGCGACGCGCGACGGCAACGGCAACGGGCTGCTCGAGTACGGCTCGTCGCCGGTGGGTGACGGGCACTTCGTGCACACCCGGCAGGGGGCCCTGGACGAGTCGGCGAACGACAACTCGCCGGTGCACGACGACGCGCGGTTCGATGAGTCCACGCACACCCTGGACCTCGAGGACGTCGGGCTGAACAGCCTGCTCGTGCACGAGGGCAGCCTGCTCGCGCGGATGCTGCCGGGGAACGAGCGCCTCGCCGAGCGGGCCGCTGTGCTGGCCGGGCTGGTGCGAACGCGGTTGTGGGACCCCGGCCGCGAGGTGTTCGCCGGGCGGCTGTGGAGCGGGCAGTTCACCAGGAGCCTGTCCCCCACCAGCTTCTACCCGCTGCTGGCCGGCATCGCGACGCAGGACCAGGCCGAGGCCATGACGGCGCGCTGGCTCGACGACCCGCGGGAGTTCGGCGGGCCGTACCCGGTGGCCGGCACGCCGCACTCCGATCCCGCCGCGCTGGACAACGTCTACTGGCGGGGGCGAGTGTGGCCCTGCTTCAACTACCTGGTCTACCTCGGGCTGCGGCGGTACCGGTTCGACGACCGGGCGGCGTGGCTCGCGTCGCGCGGGCTGGAGATGTTCGACCGCGGGTGGGCCGAGCGGCGGTGTTACGAGAACTTCAGCCAGCAGACCCGCGACGGCGGCGACTCCGTGGACGCCGAGCCGTTCTACACCTGGGGCAGCCTGCTGCCGATGATCGCCGACCTGGAGGTCTTCGGCACCGACCCGTGGGACGGGACCTGCTTCGGCTGCGCCGGCGACGACAGCCGGTCCGCGTCGGGCTACGTGGCGGGCGTGGCGTACGCGGCGGACCTTGGCCGTGCTTCCACGGCGCTGTCACGAAACGGCGTGCCGCTGCTGCGCGCGGACGTGCGCGGCCGCTTCCGCCACCTGTCCGTCGACGGCGCCCGGCTGTCGGTCGAGCTGCCGCCCGCCCCCGAGGAGTTCACCATCCAGCTGGCCGCCTCCGCCCCGGATGCGGCGGCAGAGCCTGGCCTCGTTGCGCAGCCAGGCCCGGCCGCACGGCTGGGCCCGGCCGCACAGCTGGGCCCGGCCGCACGGCTGGACGCGGCCGTGACCCTGGACGGCACCAGGGCCCCGGAAAGCCGCCTCGGCCCGATCCGCCGCGACGCCGACGGCCTCGCCTGGCTCCCCGTCCGCATCCCCCGCTCGGCGCAACCCCGCCGCCTGGAAGTCCTCCCCCCGTCATCCCGCTGACCGTCATCCCGCAACCCGCCGCGCGGCGAGGGGGGGATTTGGACTAGTCGGGAACTCTGTCAGGCGTATGAGCCGACGCGATTCCCCGCTCTGACAGAATTCCCCGCTACGTGGCCGGTGCCTAGTGGTCCATGATGGCCTTGCGCTGGGCGCCGTCGACCGGGATGTGCGCGCCGTTGATGAAGCTGGCGCGGGGTGAGGCCAGGAACGTGACCAGGGCGGAGACCTCGTCCGGGCGGCAGATCCGGCCGAACGGGATCGACTCGGTGGCCAGTTCGTGCGCCCGGTCCTGGGAAACGCCCTTGTCGCGGGCGAAGGCCTTCTCCAGCGTGTCCCACCGGTCGGTGGACACTGGGCCGGGGTTGACAGTGTTGATCCGCACGCCGTAGCGCCCGTACTGCTCGGCCACGGACGAGGCGAAGTTGATGTCGGCGGCGTTCGCGACCCCGGCGGTCATCTCCCAGTAGCTGGGCTTCAGCCCGTCGTTGCCGACGACGAGCACGATCGAGCCCTCGCCGCGCTCGCGCATGTGCCCGATGACCGCGCGAACCGAGCGGACATACCCCATGAACTTGAGGTTGAGGCTGGCCTGCCACTGCTCCTCGGTCAGGTTCTCGAGCAGCCCGCCGGGCGAACTCCCGGCGCAGGTGACCAGGATGTCGATGTGCCCGAACCGGTCGAGGGTCGCGGCCACGCAGCGCTCCACGTCGGTGGTGACGCTCATGTCCCCGGCCATCGGCACGACGGTCCGGCCGGTCAGCGTCGCGATCTGCGCGGCGGCCTTCTCCAGCGGTTCGGCGGTGCGGCCGGTGATCACGACGTCGACGCCCTCGCGGGCGAGGTCCTCGGCCACCTGGCGGCCGATGCCCTTGCTCGCGCCGGTGACGAACGCCACCTTCCCGTCCAGCTGCAGATCCACCGCTGCTCCTCCCTCTGGTTCCGGCCAGATGGCATACCAAATATCATTATCCGGGTACGGGAGCCATCATGCCCGTGCCGTCCCGCGCTGGCCCGGAGCCGATCCGGGAGGTCACCGGGAGGCCTGGCCCGCGGCCTCGCGCTCGTCACCCCCGGGGATCGAGGTGACGGGCTTGCGCTGCAGCACGGCGTAGAGCGCCGCGGACACCACGAACGCGACCACGAAGCCGAGGTCTGCCTGGTGCAGCGGCCCGAACGAGAAGTACCCGACGAAGTCCTTGAAGCCCGGATGGCTGGTGACGAAGTCGTAACCGGCGGTCGTATTCGAGAACGGTATCGAGCAGGCGAAGCCGACCACGAAGGCGATCAGCGCGGGGGCGCTCCACCGCAGCGCGGCGAAGTTGCCCAGTTCGGCCGCGTTCACCCGGCCCTTGCGCCGGAGCCAGTCCACGATCACGACGCCGAGCCACGCCGAGATCCAGTACGTGAAGAACAGCAGCAGGTTCTCGACCTTGTCGTAGAGCGCGCCGCTGCCGTACAGGAACCAGGCCGAGAAGGCGTACGCTGCAACGCCGTTGATCGCGGCGATGATCGGTCTGCGCAGCGTGATCCCCGCGGCCTGCAGCGACAGCGAGCCGGTGTAGTCGTTGACGATGTCGGCGGCCACCGTGGCCAGGTAGATCGCGATCATCGCGATCACGCCGAGGAAGCCGCCGCCGACCAGGTCGCGGATCGCGCTGGCGGTGCCGAGCGTGCCCGCGCTGACCACGCGCTGTGCCACCGACAGGCCGAGGAGCATCATCCACGTCAGCCCGCCGGCCACGCCCGCGAACGTGTACCAGAAGATCTTGCGCCTGGACGTGCTGGCCGGGAAGTAGCGCGAGTAATCGGCGGCGTAGGGCGCCCACGCATAGCCGTCGCTGCCGGCGATCACCAGCATGAGGAAGAACAGCCCCACCGCGTCGGCTCCGTGCACGGTGGCGTGCAGCGACACGGTCCCGCCCGAGGTGATCACACGGATCGTGATCACGATGAAGATGATGCCGAGCACCCAGCTCATCCACTTCTCGAACACGTGGATGGCCTCGTGCCCGAGAACGGAGATGGCCGCCTCGCCGACGAAGATCAGCAACAGCCCCAGCCAGTAGGGCACGTGCAGCAGCAACTTCAGGGCGGTGGCGCCGAACACGTTGTTGAACGCCACCCAGCCGATGGTCGCGGCCCAGTTGACGACCCCCGGCAGCACGTTGGACTTGCCGAATGCGGCCCTGGACAGCGGCATCTGGCCCATGCCGGTGCGCGGGCCCCAGGTGCACAGATAGGCGACCACCAGCCCGCCGATGATGTTCCCGATAACGATCGCCGGAAGTCCCTGCCAGAAGCCCAGGCCCAGGCTGGCGGCGATGACGCCGATGAACAACGCTGACGGCGTGAATTGTGGCGACAGCCACATGGTGAAGATCCGGAACGTCCGGCCGTAGCGCTCGGAGTCCGGTACCGGAGCGAGGCCTCGCTGCTCGACGCTGATCTGGTTCTCGCGGACTGGCCCGAGCGGCTCGCTCTGCTCAACTGCCATCGAGAGACCTCCCTCCGGCTGCCTATGAACCTATTTGGTATATCATGTATTGTGTTTCAGGTTGCCAGCAAGAGTTTGAGCCCGATCATGGCAATTGATTGCCGGCCAGCGGCGGGCGGCGGCTCACCCGGCGCGGCCGCCGAGTTCCCGCTGAAATGCGGCGTGGTTGGCGCTCCGCTCCGCTCGCAGCCGGTCAACCAAGCGGCCGGCCAACGTGATGGCCTTGATCCGGCCCGGCCCCGCCGAGCCGGCCGCAACCAGCGTCTCAGCGATCCCGGCCGCGGCGGGCTCCGGGTCGTCCTCGATCCGGAGCACAATGCCGAGCGCGAGCGCTTCGGCGGCGTCGACCCATCGGCCGGTCATGCAAATCTCCAGCCCCATGGCGCGGCCGACCAGGTCGGGCAGGATCCACGCGCCGACCGCCAGCCCGCCGCCGGGCGGCCCCGTCCAGCGCAGCCGCGCGCCTGGCCCCGCAATCC
>JASHQP010000612.1 GCA_030039095.1 Streptosporangiaceae bacterium | reverse complement strand
ATGCCTACGGCGGCGGCAGCCCCGTCCGGGTGCTCGACCTGTCCACCTCGCAGGATCCGCACACGCTCACCCAGCCGCCGACCACGCTCTTCCCCGCCGACTACGTCATCTGGATGTCGTCCGTCGGCCCGGTCGGCTCTCGCGTCTGAGCAGGCCGGCGCGTCCGGGCCCGGCCAATTTGCCTGCTGCCCGGCGAGGCCCTAAAGTAAAAGAACCTCGACGCGGGGTGGAGCAGTTCGGTAGCTCGCTGGGCTCATAACCCAGAGGTCGCAGGTTCAAATCCTGCCCCCGCTACCAAGAAGTTGCAGGTCAGGGCCTGATCACCGAAAGCGGCGGTCAGGCCTTTGATCATCCGTTGGCGGTTCGTTGGCCGGACAGGGTCCCCGGCGACCGCTACGTTGCGCCAACGTATGGCAATGGCATCGGATTGAGCCGAGTTCCCGGGTGTATAGGCCATGGCTCGAGAGCCGTACCACAAGACCCCACACGCCCACACTCGCACAGACGCCCGAGGCGACTCCTGCCTTACGGATGACAGCGAGCGAGACCACGGCGTGTGCTGCGGTGCAGCCCAGATGGAGGGAAGCGACGTAACCGGCCCGGATCATCGGCTCAGGCCCAGCGATTCGTGCCCTGACTAGATTAATCTGCCGACCGCGCTACGGCCTAGAGCGCTCCTGAAGCAGCCTCCAGACGGCTTGTCCGCCTGTGACCTGCGGTATTAGGATTTGTCACCTCGGCAAGCGCCACGCTGATCCTAGAGTTTGGATTCGCGTTACGGTTCCATAACGTAGCCAAACGTTGCTCATCGGAAACCTTGTGGCGAATCGCAGGCGCGTGTAAGTTCAGCCACCATACGAATCATGGCGGGCGAGGAGGGCGGGCTCTGCGCCCCGGCCGCTGGCCCGCCCCGGATAGCCGCTTTTCAGGTGCTTTGCTCGGAGGGGAGTCCCATGCACCATAGACGAAACAGGCTGGCGCTGGCCGTAGCCGTCAGCCTGACAGCGGTTCTGGCCGCGTGCAGCTCGAGCGCGTCGCCAGCCACGAGTTCCGGCGGCAGTGCTTCCGGTTCCATCAAGCTTGCAGGTGTCATCTCTGATGCCACCGACCCGTACTGGGTCACGGTGATGTGCGGCGGGACAGCAGAGGCCAAGAAGCTGGGCGTCAGCCTCAAATGGTTCCCGGCCACGACGTCGTCCGCGCAGGCGATGTCACAGAACTTCAGTGCCGCCCTCCTCACCAAGCCACAGGGCTTGTACATCAACCCCTTCTCGGCGACTCAGTTCTCCACCCAGGTCACATCTCTCATGGGTAAGGGCGCACCGGTCATCGCCTCGGCCGCGCTCTCGCCGTCTTCGGAGTACACCGACACGTTCATCAATACGGCCGGAGGGCCGTTCGTTGATCAGTTCCTGAAGGAACTGCCGTCCGGTTCCGGCAGCATGGTGGTCCTCGGCGGCATCGCCGGCATCCCGGTGGTCGAGGAGGAATACGCGCCGCTGGTGGCCGCGGTCAAGGCGCAGCGTCCCGACATCCAGGTTCTCCCAGTGCAGTACGACAACTTCGACGTTACCACCGCAACCCAGATCATCAGCTCGCTGCTGCTCTCGCACCCGAACCTTAAGATGATCATCGCGCCCGCCGGGCCGGAGGGCCAGGGCGCGGCTGCCGCGATCGAGCAGGCGCACAAGGTCGGCAAGGTGAAGATCTGGGCGTACGACGCGACCCCGGCAGAGGTCCAGGCGCTCAAGGCCGGGGTGATCTCGGTGCTGCTGGCCAAGCCTGCCGCGGCCATCGGCGCCGAAGCTGTTCAGTGGCTGGTCTCGGCGATCAAGGCAGACCCGAAGCATGCGGTGATCGCGCCGGGCTCCGGGCCGAAGACCGCGCTGCCGGTCAAGGAGATCACGGCAGCGAACGTCAACGACCCTGGGGTGCAGGGCTATCTCTATAAGGGGACCTGCAGCTCCTCGTGAGCACCATGCCGGTTAGGACGCACCAGGGATCGGAGGGTGGAGCAGTCGGATGGCTAAGGAAAAGGAGCTGCCGGACATAGCGATCGCCGGCAACCACCTGGCCAAGCGGTTCGGCCACGTCCAGGCGCTGATCGACGCGAGCGTCACCGTCCGGCCGGGAGAGGTCGTTGCCCTGTTCGGGGACAACGGCGCGGGGAAGTCCACGCTGCTGAAGATCATGCTCGGGATCCATCGCCCGGATTCGGGAACGCTGGTCATCGCCGACCGCGAGATCCGTCCGCACTCGATCAATGAGGTTCATGACCTGGGTGTGGACTGTGTGCACCAGGATCTCGCCCTGGCGCCGGATCTGTCGGTCGTCGACAACATGTACCTGGGTCATGAGCTCGTCCGGAGCGGCGTGGCGGGGTGGCTGGGCGTTGTCGCGCGGCGGGAGATGACCGCCCGGGCGGATGCCGCGCTGCGAGAACTGTCCATCAAGCTGCCATCGCTCGCCGTGCCCGTGAGCGACCTGTCCGGTGGTCAGCGCCAGGCGGTCGCGGTGGCCCGGGCGGTCATGTGGTCGCGCACCTCGGTGCTGATGGACGAGCCGACAGCGGCGCTTGGCGTCCGGCAGAGCACGATCGTGTGCGAGCTCATGCGGGCGGTCGCCAGCCGGGGCCTCGGGGTGCTCGTGGTCTCGCACGACATCCCTCGCGTGCTGAAGGTGGCGGACCGGGTGTCGGTCTTGTGGCGCGGGCGGACCGCGCTGGAAGAACCGGCTGGCAACCTGACGGTGCCCGACGTGGTGGCAGCCATGGTGGGCTATCAGTCGGAGGCGTCGTGAAGATCACGGCCGAGGAGCGCGATCCTGCTGCCCTCGACGACTCGGCCGACACCCGGGCCGTGCCGAAAGCGCCTTTGATCACCCGCTGGCTGGCCAGCGGCGGCACCTGGGTCCTGGTCCTGGACGCCGTGCTGGTGCTCGTGTTCACGCTGGTGTCGGCGAATCACGAGTTCTGGAGCCTGCAGGACTTCCAGGCGCTGATGCTCGATGGCACGGAGACGCTGCTGCTGGCTCTGGGCATCGCGATGTTCCTCGGCGCGGGAGCGATCGACATCTCGGTCGGCTCCAACCTGGTGCTCTCCTCGGTGCTGGGAGCCGAGGTGATCGTGCATGTCGCCGGACCAGCCAGCGCAAAGGGCGGCTACCCGCATCTCTTCGGCACCCTGGCGCTCGGCTGCCTGGTGTGCGTCTTCGCCGGCCTCGTCTACGGCGCGGTCAACGGCGCGATCATCGCCTATTTCCGGGTCAATTCGCTCATCGCCACGCTAGGCACGGCAGGCGTCGGCATGGGCATCGCGCTGCTGATCACCGGCGGCAACGATATCGCGGTGCCCGCTCAGATCCAGAGCGGCTTCGGGCTGTACACGGTGGGCCCGATCCCGCTCCCGGCGCTGCTCGCGCTGGCCCTCGCGGCCATCCTCTGGGCGGTGCTCCGCACCACCCGCTACGGAATTCGGACGCTGGCCATCGGCTCGGAGCGGCTGGCCGCCGAGCGGGCCGGCATCCACGTGCCGCGCCATCTGTTCTCGCTGGCCTTGCTGTGCGGGCTGCTCGCGGGGATCGCCGGCTTCGTCGACCTCAGTCACTACGCCTCGACCACCGTGAACGGTCACGCCAACGACGCCCTGGCGGCGATCACCGCCGTGGTCATCGGCGGCACGCGCCTCGAGGGCGGCAAGATCAGCCTGCCCGGTGCCTTGTGGGGCACCGGCCTGTCGGTCGTGCTCCAGGGCGGGCTCGTGGTGATCGGGGTCGCATCGTTCTGGCAGCTCATCGCCGTGGGGACGGTGCTGATCGTGGCCGTGTGCCTGGACCGCATTCGGTTCCGCCGACGCGCTGCCAGTTGAGGCAGGGTCATCTCCATCCATCCGCCGAGTACGACCGAGAAAGGTGCACATGACGACCGCAGAACAAGAGCGCACCGCCGCAGCGTTTCCGCCGGGCTTCATCTGGGGGGCAGCAACCGCTGCCTACCAGATCGAGGGTGCGGTGACGCAGGATGGCCGCGGTCCGTCGATCTGGGACACCTTCAGTCATACGCCAGGGCGGGTGTTCCACGATGACAATGGCGACGTCAGCTGCGATCACGTCAACCATCTGGATACCGACCTCGACCTGATCGGGGGGCTCGGTCTCGGCGCCTACCGGTTCTCGGTCGCCTGGCCGCGCGTTCAGCCGGACGGGCGGACCGTCAACCGCAAGGGCCTCGACTTCTACGCCCGGCTCGTCGACGGGTTGCTCGAGCGCGGCGTGCAGCCTGCGCTGACGCTCTACCACTGGGATCTGCCCCAGGCCCTGCAGGACGACGGCGGCTGGCAGTCCCGGGAGATGGCGGACAGGTTCGCCGACTACGCCGACGTTGTCGCGGCCGAACTTGGCGACCGTGTGCAGCTGTGGATGACGATCAACGAGCCATGGGTCGCGTCCTGGGTAGGCCACGGCATCGGCCGCCACGCGCCAGGGATCCGCGACCTTCGCGCGGCGGCCACCGCACACCACCATCTGCTGCTGGCGCACGGCCGGGCGACAACGGCGCTGCGCCAGCGCCTAAACGATTCCGCGCAGGTGGGCATCGCCCTGAGCATGATGACAATCCGGGCGGCCAGCGACCACCGGGAGGACGTCAGGGCGGCGGGCATCGTCGACGCCCAATTCAACTTGTCCTGCGCCGACGCGGTGCTGAAGGGCGAGTACCCGGCCAACCTCGGCGTCTTCTCCGAGGTCTGGGCCGATCCCGGCGGGCCGTGCCGCCCGGGCGACCTGGAGATCATTTCCCAGCCAATCGACTTCCTCGGAGTCAACACCTATCACGCCCGCCTGGTTGCGGCGCCGGGCCGCCTCGACGCCGCCCGCGAGGCGAAGCTGGTCGGGACCTACAACGCGGACAATGCGTTCGGCATGGACTGCGCCGACGTCCTGCCGGTCGGCGCGCCGACGACTGCGACGGGCTGGCCGATCAACCCTGACGGCATGACCGACCTGCTGTGCCGACTGCATGAGCGTTACGGGATCGGTGTCTACATAACCGAGAACGGCGCCGCCTACCACGACTACCCAGCGCCAGATGGAACGGTCCACGATCCGGAGCGCGTCAGCTACCTGCGCAGCCACCTTCACGCCGTCCATGCGGCGATCGAGCAGGGCGCTGACGTGCGCGGGTACTTCGTCTGGAGCCTGCTGGACAACTTCGAATGGAGCTCTGGCTACTCCATACGGTTCGGCCTCGTCTACGTCGACTACCCGACCTCGGCGCGGACCCCCAAGGACAGCTATCACGTCTACCGCCGCATCATCGCCAGGAACGGGCTGGATCCGGATGCCTGACACCAGCGGCACCGCATCAATGCATGGGTCCATTTTTCTGGAAGGAGCTGCAGTCATCGAAGCGAACAGACTGGCCCAGACCTCACAACGGCTCATCGAGGGACTGATTGCAGGCGACCTCCCCCTCGTCAGGTCGCTCTATTCAGGCCCCGCCGACATCGACGACCCGTTCGCCGGGCACCAGGTGCATGGCGCCTTCGAGAAAATGGTCACCTCGTGGAGACCCGTGCAAGGCGCCACGGTTGAGTCGCTGACGATGACACACTCGACCGAAGCGGATGGACACGTCGGCACCGAACTTGAGCTCAGGCTGACGGTCGACGGCAAGCCAAGGAAGCTGTCCATCGTGGCCGTCTCCGAGGTGGCGGCCGACGGCCAGCTCGACCGGACGCGGCTGTACTACCGGCGGGCGCACGTCGATGGCCAGCAGCACTACCGGGACCGGATGCTGCAGGACGAGATCGAGGTCGAGTTCGATCCGGTTATCGAGCGGTATCAGAAGGCCCTGCTGGAGCGGAACACCGCGGAGTTCATCGCGACCTTCGCTGAGGACGGCTACTTCGACGGGCACGGCGGGCCGCTGGACCAGGGCGACGGGCTGGTCGACCTGTCGCTCGGGGAGGGCATGGGGCGGTACGCCGGGCATGACGAGCTGTACCGGGGGATCGGCCAGATGATGGACATCGGCCGTATGGAGAGCCCCAAGGGCCGGCTCGAGCACGTGAACGCGTTCACGGACGGGATTACGACGGTGCTCGAGTTCAACATCCTCAGGCCCGAGGAGAACCGTGTCCATGCTGGCGTCGCCTGCTACGAAGTAACCAAGGGCGGGCGCCTGATGCAGGCTGCGAGGGTCTATGACGAGGCCTGGTAGCCGGGCGAGTGCGGCCCGCCCGCCCGGACCGCATCGGCCACGGCCGTGAAGGACCTGCACGGCCGCGTCGCCGTCGTCACCGGCGCCGCCAGCGGCATCGGCCGCGGGCTGGCGACCCGCTTCGCCGAGGAGGGCATGAAGGTGATGCTTGCCGACGTCGACGCGGTCGCGTTGTCGCAAGCCGTCGGCGAACTGAGCGCGGCGGGCGCTGACGTTGCCGGGACCGTGACGGACGTGACCTCGTGTGACGACGTGGCCTCACTCGCGGACCGGACCGTCAGCCGGTTCGGCTCCGCCCATGTGGTCTGCAACAACGCCGGAGTCGACAGCGGCGGAGCCTTCACCGAGATCCCCGCCGAGGTCTGGCAGTGGGTGTTTGCGGTGAATTTCTGGGGCGTCGTGCACGGGTGCTCGGCGTTCCTTCCGCTGCTGCGCGCGCAGGGCGAGGGCCACGTCGTCAACGTCGCCTCCCACGCCGCTCTTACCGGCTTTTTCCCGGCCGGGACGCCGTACGTCGCTTCGAAGTTCGCCGTTCTCGGCCTCAGCGAGAACCTGTATCACGAGCTCCGGCAGGCCGGGGAGCCAATCGGCGTGTCGGTCCTTTGCCCGTCGTTCGTCCGGACCAACTTGCCGTTTTCCGAGCGCAACCGGCCCGTGGGCGTCCCGTCGATGGAGGCCAGCGGGGCCTGGCAAGCGCATCTCGAGGCCAATCGGGCGCGCGCCGCCCAGGGACTTGAGCCCGCCCAGGTCGCGGGGCTCGTGGTGGACGCCATCCGGACCGAGCGCTTCCACATCCTCTCCCATCCGGCCAAGTCGATAGCGGCGGTGCAGGCACGGCAGCGCTGGCTGGCCGACGGCATCCCGCCGGCGTTCTGAGGACTCCGCCGTCCATGTCCCAGCGCGATATCGCTCCATCCGATGGCAGGCTGCTCGGCGGCGATGGCCAGGACAGCCGGACGGCGCGGATGTTCCTGCGCGGAGTCGGCATGCCGGATGCGGTGATCCGCCGCCGGCCGGTCATCGGCATCGCTACCTCGTGGAGCGAGTTCGTCCCGTGCAACCTGCATCACCGCGAGCTTGCCCAGGCCGTCCGGCGCGGCGTCGCAGATGCGGGCGGCGTCGCGTTCGAATTCCCGACGATCTCACTTGGCGAGCCATTCGTGCGGCCGAGTTCCATGTACCTGCGCAACCTCATGTCGATGGACGTCGAGGAGATGATCCGGGCAAGCCCGATCGACGGTGTCGTGCTGATCGGAGGATGCGACAAGACGATCCCCGCGCAGTTGATGGGGGCGTGCAGCGCGGGCAAGCCAGCCGTCGTGGTCGCGTCGGGCCCACGCCGGGAAGGCTTCTGCCTCGGCAAGCGCCGGAGCACCGATGACCTGTGGCCGATCCTCGACGCCGTGAGCAGGGGCGACCTTGACGAAGCGGCATGGACCGAGACAGAGGCCGGGCTCAACGACGGCCCGGGCACGTGCAACGTCATGGGCACGGCCTCCACGATGGCGGCGGTGGCCGAGTGCCTGGGCTTCTCGGTCCCCGGGAGCGCGTGGGCTCCAGCCATGTCCGGGACCAGGCTGGAGTTCGCCGAGCAGGCCGGGCGTCAGGCGGTGCAGTACTGCGGCCGGGGCATTCTGCCGCGCGATCTGGTGACGAGCCGGTCGCTCATGAACGCGCACCGGATGATCGCGGCCATCGGCGGCTCGACCAATGCACTGATCCACCTCGCCGCCATTGCTGGCCGGGCAGCCGTCGAGCCCGGGTTCGAGCAGGTCGCGCGCTGGCTCTCCACCACACCGTTGGTCCTCGATGTCCGGCCGATCGGCGAGGGCTCCCTGGACAGCGCGCACACCGCGGGCGGTGTCCCCGCGGTCATGGCCGGGCTCTCCGGCGTCATGAGCCTGGACAGCCTGTGCGGTAACGGGGGAACGTGGCGGGAGTTTCTCTGTGTGGCGGCGCCGCCCTGCCCGCCAATGAACGGGAAGGGTCCTGCGATCGCGCTGCTGCGTGGGTCGCTTGCTCCCGGCGGGGCGGTGATCAAGCAGGCCGGCGCGGACCCCAGGCTGCTGCGTCACACCGGACGGGCCCGCGTCTTCGACGGGACCGAGGACCTCTTCACCCGGATCGACGATGAGTCCCTGGCCATGACGAAGGACTCGGTCGTCGTGCTTCGCGGGGCCGGGCCCGCGGGCGGGCCCGGCATGCCCGAGGTCGGCCACCTCCCGATACCGCAGTACCTGCAGCGGCGGGGCGTCACAGACATGCTGCGGATCTCGGATGCCCGGATGAGCGGTACGGCCTCGGGAGCCTGCGTCCTGCACGTCGTTCCCGAGGCGGCCGTCGGCGGGCCGCTGGCCCTGGTTCGCGACGGAGACCTGGTCAGCATTGACGTCGCAGGGGGCCGGATCGAACTTGCGGTGCCGGAGGCTGAACTGCAGTCGCGGACGGCGGCGGCCAGGCCGGCCACCCCCGGACGCGGCTACTCCCGGCTGCACCAGATGCATGTGACTCAGGCGGATAAAGGCTGCGACTTCGACTTCCTTATTGGCGCCGATTGAGAAACGGAATCCCTCTCGTGCAGGATTTGACACTGAGCCGTCCTGCGGCTCGCGCGGGCTCGCCGGTGGGTCGCATGATCTTCACCGGAGTGCAATCAGATCTGATAGTTTTGGCACCGTACAAATAACCTGAACTGACAAAGCCTCGAGAGGAGGGCACGGGTGATCGACCGGGCAGCCGCCATGGATCAGCTCAACATGAGGCGGTCTAACTTGAGCCTGGTTCTGCGTGAGCTGCGCAAGCAGCCGCGGAGCCGAGCCCAGCTCGCGCTCGACATCAACATGACCAAAGGGGCCGTCAGCAGCCTGGTGGCCGAGCTCGAAGACCGGCTGCTGCTGCGGATCTCCGATGAGGGGACGCCGGGCAGTGTCGGCAGGCCCGCCCGCGACGTAAGCGTCGTGAACAGCCGGGCGCTGGGCCTCGGAATCAGCCTCAGCGTCGACTATCTGGTTGCAGCCGTCGTCGATCTCGCGGGGGAGACGATCGCGCGGCATGAAGTGCC
>JASHQP010000611.1 GCA_030039095.1 Streptosporangiaceae bacterium | reverse complement strand
GGCGGCGCAGCGCGGGCTCGACGGCGCAGCCGCGGAGCGGGCCATCGGCCTGGCGGCTGACCTGATCGCGTACCAGAACACGCGACTGGCCGCTCGCTACCTCGACCTGGTCGCCGCGGCGGCGCAGGCCGAGACGCGGGCCGCCGGCGCGGAGGCCGGGCACCCGGGCGAGCTCACCGACGCGGTGGCGGCTGCGTTCTACCACCTGCTCGCGTACAAGGACGAGTACGAGGTGGCCCGGCTGCACCTGCTGCCCGAGTTCGATCGGGCCCTGGCCGAGGCCGTGCCCGGCGGTCACGGGGTCCGCTACCGGCTGCACCCGCCGCTGCTGCGGGCTCTCGGCATGCGCAAGAAGATCGCGTTCCCGGCCCCGGTGATCCGCCCGGCGTTCCGCGTGCTGCGGACGATGCGGCACGTGCGGGGAACTCCCGCCGACGTGTTCGGCTACACAGCGGTGCGCCGCACCGAGCGGCGGCTGCCGGACGGCTACGAGGCCGAGGTGCGCGCGGTGCTGGACGGGCTGTCGGCTGCCAGTCTCCCCGCCGCGGTCGAACTGGCCAGGCTGCCGCTCGCGATCCGCGGGTACGAGCGGATCAAGCTGGCGGCCGTGGAACGCTACGAGGCCGAACTCGAGCGCCTCCGGCCGCTCGCGCGCTGACCGACAACGCGGCCCAGCAGCAGGCGAAGGAGAAGTGGGGCACTTCCGCTCGCATCAAATTCTGCCCTCGAGCGGTCCGTCCGGATCACCCTGGAATGACGGCCGTCTCCAGCGCGACGATCACGGGGCACTGACGGTCGGTCCTCGCGGCCGGGCTACGCGCTGAGCTTGTGCAGGACCGCCTGGTCGGCGAGGGCGATCGCAAGCTGGCCGAGCACGGTCGGGTGGAACGGGGCCGCAGCGTCGAGGCCCTGCACGTACGGCTGCGGCGTGCACAGCTGGTGCCCGGCGAAGTCGGGCTCCGGCGAGGCGAACCCGAACTGGGCTGCGCCCTTGGCCAGCGTCGTGTTCAGCGTGTTCAGCCGGGAGACGAGGGTCTTCAGGTTGGCGGGGCTGAGCCCGGCCTGGCTGAGGCAGCCCGGCTCTGGCCCGAACGGGTCGTAGTACTGGTTGATGATCACTTGTGGGTGGCTGGGCAGCGCGGCCAGCCGGCTCAGCAGGTCGAGGTAGTTCTTGCTGAACTCGGCGAGCTGCTGCTGGAAGTACGCCGTGGTGGCCTTGTCGTCACAGTTCGGTGTCGTCGAGCAGTACTTCACCTCGGCGGCCCAGTTGAGGTCGTCGGCGCCGACGCTGATGATGATGATCGACGCCTTGCCGGCGCGTTCCGCGACGGCCATCTGCGGCTGCAGCGTCTGGCCGTTGTGTGTCTGCGGCCCGAGCAGCCCGTTGCTGATCGTGGCGCCGTCGCAGGCGAGGTTGAGGACCTTCCAGTCGTTGGCGGCGGCCAGGTCGGCCGCGTAGGAGTCCGAGCTGCGCCCACAGTTCCTCACTACCGGTGACGACCCAGGCATCGGCGCGAGCCCCGCGCCCGCGGCCGTGGAGTCTCCCATGACGACGACCTGGACCCTGGGCAGCTGCGGTCCGGTGGGGTGGATCCGGGGCGGGCGGGTCTCGGTGCCCACGAGGTCGTTGAGTGAGTGCACCCGGCGCAGCAGCGAAGGCGCCGTGTACGCGGTGGACATGATCGCGCCCAGGTTGATGGCTTCCGCCACGGCCAGCCCGGCGACGAGCAGCTTGACGGTGGTGCGGCGGGTGGTACGCCGCCAGCCCGCCACCGCTCCCACCAGGATCAGCGCCGTAACGCCGGTGACAACCGTCTCCCAGATGAAGTAGCGCTTCCACCCGTCGGCGAGCCTGGCGCCGAGGATGCGCTCCGACGCGAGCGGGTGGTTGCCCTCGACGAAGGTGGTCAGCTCGCTGTTGATGGTGATCTGCGAAAGCTGCAGCCTCGGCCGCACCGGCCCGGCGAATTGCACATTGGTGGGCAGGCTCTGGCCGAAGAGGTCGACCTCGCCCGGGCCCGCGAGGCTGAGGCTCGGGGCGCTCGCACCTACCTGGATGACCTGGCCTGCGACGATTACCGTCTGCTGCGGCGTCACCTCGATAGCGATCGCGATGGCAGCCCCGGCGAGCACGACGAGCAGCACGAGTCCGGCCAGCCACCGCCCTGCCAGCCGAGCCCATCTGCTCGTAGGCAGCATGCTGTAAATAGTTCCCATCCCTGTGTCCAGGCTAACGACAGCTGCGGCGTGCTCGATACTTCAGAGTGTTTTGAGGTTCCGCGGGTAGCCTGCTGCTGACCCACAAAACCGGCCGCCGGCGCCGCAGCGCTCGACCGGCCGGTCGCGGGCTTCGCGTCGGCTACCAGGTCGGGGACTCGTAGGCATGATTCAGGCGAATGTGGCGTGGGACTTCGGCCACCGCCTTACGCTGGGCAGGACGCCCGGCAGAGTCAGCCGAAAAAGCAGTTGGCGGCATCCCGGGGTCGAACCGGATGGCCCGGCGTTCGTACACATCGCCGGTGGCTGCGCGAGAGCGCCAATGGAGGTACGGCCTAGGTGACGCAGCTCCACACGCACTCGGCCGACTCCGAAGGCGTCGAGCCGGCCGGCCAGACGGTGGCCTACGCCCCGGTCGAGCAGACCGGGCCGGGCGGTCCGATCGAGCGGGTCATGAGCACGGTGATCCGCAAGCTTTCGTGGAGCAAGCTGTCCAACCCCACGGTCGCGGTAACCGTCTCCGGTGTCGGGCTGCTGCTGGGAATGCTGGTCGGGGCGACAGCCCCCAACACCGAGACGCTTCCCGTCAAGATCGGTCTCTCACGGTTCTTCCCGTCGCTGGCGCACGACAACGCCGTCGCGATGACGCTGCTGTACACCGGGACGATCCTCGCCTGCCTGGGGCTGGCCGGCATGCTCTGGGCACACAGCCAGGGCTGGCGCCCGGACCCGCGCCGGCTGCTGCTGGTCAGCGCCGGCGTCGTCGCCGTGATGGTGAGCCTCACCCCGGTTGGCTCGTCGGACGTCGCCAGCTACGCGGCATACGGCCGCATCGCGGTGCTGCACGGCAACCCGTACACCACCAGCCCGGCGGCCTGGCTCGGGGCCAACTCGCCGTACGTCCACCTCGTCGGCTACGTGTGGAAGACGCAGCCCTCCGTGTACGGGCCGATCGCCACGGTGATCCAGGCCTGCGCGGCGTGGCTCGGCGGCTCGAGCCCCGCCGCCACGATCTGGCTGTTGATGATCTTCAACGGCGCGGCGTTCATCGGCCTCGGCTACCTGCTGCTCCAGACCTCCGACGACCCGGTCCGGGCGACGCTCTTCTGGGTGGCGAACCCGGTCCTGCTGCTCGCCCTCGTGGCCGGCGGCCAGATCGACACGTTCGTGGCGCTGGCCGCGATCTGCTCGATCCAGGTCGCCCGGAAGTTCTCCGGCACGTGGGGGGACATCGCCGTCGGCATGCTGATCGGCATCGGCTGCGGGATAAAGGTCACCGCGCTGCTGATCGGCCTCGGGCTCGCCTGGCCGCTGCTGCTGCGGCGCGAGTGGACGCGCACCGCGCGGATGGCGGCCGCAGCGCTGGCCACCGTGGCGTTCGAGTACAGCTTTGCCGGCCTGAACGCGCTCAAGCCGATGATCGGCGGCACCCGGTGGGTCATCATGCCCTCGCCGTGGCGGCTGTTCCAGATGGCGGCCGAGGCGCTGGGCATGGATCAGGGGACGACGTCGATCTTGATCACCTGCCTGTGGCCGCTCGCCATGCTCGTCGTCGCGTGGCTCATCTACCAGCGGATCTCCTCGGACCAGCCGCGTGAGATCGTGGCGCCGTTCGCGCTGGCCTTCGCGTGGGTGCTGGTTGCCCCCTGGGTCTTCGCCTGGTACACCGCGCTGGCCTGGGCCACGCTGACGCTGGTGCCACGCAACCGGATGACCCGGTGGCTGACGATCGTCACGGTCCTGCTTGCCCTCTGGCTGTCCGGGGGCGGGCAATCCGCTCCGGGGCACTGATGAGCCAGGTAACGAAGCGCGCAGGGCTCGAGGACGGGGTCGGCGAGCGCCCCGGCGGCCAGGCGGCACGTCGGCATGCGGCGCTGGCCCTGCTCCGGCGGCACTGGCTGGCGGCGGCACTGCTGGCGGCCGGGGCCGTGATGAGGCTGCTGGTGCTGCTCGCCTACCGCCCGGCGCTGTTCTTCGTGGACTCGGTGCGGTACCTGTACAACGCCGAGGGCATGGACCCGGTGGGCTACAAGGGGCCGCTGCGCGCGATCCTGTTCGTGGCCAACTTCGACACGGTAGCCGCCACGGCGCACCTGCTCGGCCTGGGCATGGCCGTGGTCATCTACCTGGTGCTGCTGCGGCGCGGCGTGTCTCGCTGGCTGGCCGCGCTGGCCATCGCGCCGGTCCTGCTGGACGGCTATCAGCTGCAGATCGAGCAGATGATCATGCCGGACGTCTGGTTCGAGGCGCTGATCGTGGCGGGCCTGGCGATTCTGCTCTGGCGGCCGGCTGCGGGGGGGTCTGGGGGGGTCACCCCCCGGGCAGGCACCGTCGGCTGGCCGCGGGTGGTCATCGGCGGGATCGTGCTGGGCACCTCGGCAACGGTCGCGCAGGTCGGTGAGGCGCTGCTGCCCGCGGCGGTGATCTACCTGCTCGCCGCCGGCGGCGGCTGGCGGCAGGCGATCGGCAAGGCGGCCGCCGTCTGCGGGTCCTTCGCCCTGCCCATCCTGATCTACTGCACCGTCTCACTCATGCTCAGCGGGGCCTTCTTCCTGTCGCACTCGGGCGTCACGTCCTTCTACGGCCGGGCGGCCTCGGCCGTCGACTGCGCCACGATCGAGCTGCCGGCCGCCGAGCGGGGAATGTGCCCCACCAAGGCCCAGCAGGCCATGGGCCCCGACTGGCTCGAGTACAACGACGGCTCCCCGATCCGGCCGTACTACGACGACCTGCCACGCGGCGAGGCCGACAGCCTGATCTCCAATTTCAACCACCGGGTGCTGGAGCAGCAGCCGCTGCGGCTGGCACGGGCTTACGCCGGGGATGTGGTGAAGCTGTTCGCGCTGACCCGCCAGACCCGGCAGGGCGACACGCCGATCTCCCGCTGGCAGTTCCAGACGAAGTACACGTACTACCCGCCGTGGACATCGGAGGCCGTGGTGAAGACCGCGACCGCCCGGTTCGGCGGCGGCGCCCCTGCGGTCTGGCGGCCCGTCGCCGCGTTCCTGCGGTCGTATCAGCTCGACGGCGGGTACACGCCCGGCCCGCTGCTCGCCGTGTGCGTGCTGGCCGGTCTGGCGGGCTCCGCCGCCGCGCTGCTGCGCCGGCGGCTGGATGCCGAGACCCGCCTGCTCGCGGTTGCCTGCCTGCTGTGCTTCCTGTCCGGCGCGTGCGTGATCCTGGTCTCGGACATGTTCGAGTTCTCCTGGCGTTACCAGCTGCCCGCGCTGGTCACGCTCGTGCCCGCTGGCGCCCTGGGGATCAGCCTCATCATCCGGTCCATACGCGCCCGGCAGACCCCCGCACCCTGAAGCCGCAGGCGAGCCGGGACAGCCCGGTCACCTGGCCGAACGGCGCGCAGCGGCAACCCGAGCGGCGCGCAGCGAACCGTCAGCCTGAGGCCAGCCGCCGTTAGCGGCGGTCATTATCCCGCGCTGGGCGGTTTGGCACCCTAACCTCAGGGATACTCATTTTTCACCCTCTTCTCACTAGAACGTTGTTTTTCGTCAGCCTACATTTTGCTTTGCGCACTACGTTCGTCCGTTGGGGTTGAACCCTGCCCAGGTTGACGATCTGGAGGTCGTGCATGGCAATAGAGATAAGCCGGCGTCAGCTGATGGCGTCGGCGGGGGGCATGGTGCTGGCGTCCTTCGCCCTTCCGCCCAATCTGCGAAAGGCCGTCGAGAACGTGCCGGCCTCGCTCCTCGGCAAAAGGTCGACGCAGCCGATCCCCGAGATCGAGCACGTCGTGATCCTGATGCAGGAGAACCGGTCGTTCGACCACTACTTCGGCGCCATGCCCGGGGTGCGTGGCTTCAGCGACCCTCAGGCGATCCCGGGCGTCTTCAAGCAGGCGGACCCGGACAATCCTGACGGGTACCTGTACCCGTTCCACGCCGACACGCACAGCACGAGTGCCCAGGCGCTGCCCTCGACCAGCCACGACTGGCTGCCGCAGCACGACTCCTGGGACAACGGGAACATGGACGGCTTCGTCACCGCGCGGCTCAACACGGCGATCGACTCGTACGACGGGAAGGCCGCGCAGTACTCCATGGCGTACTTCACGCGGAACGACCTCCCGTTCCAGTGGGCCCTGGCAGACGCGTTCACGATCTGCGACGGCTACCACTGCTCGGTGCTGGGGCCGACCTGGCCCAACCGGCTTTACCTGATGACCGGCCAGGTCGATCCCGCGGGCACCAACGGCGGGCCCGCCTACGGCAACTACGTGCCGCCCGAGGGCCTCTCGTGGCAGACCTACCCGGAACTGCTGACGGCGGCCGGCGTGTCCTGGAAGGTGTACCAGGAGGTCGACAACTACGGCTTCAACGTGCTGGAGTACTTCGACAACTACCAGAACGCGCCGACGTCGTCGCCGCTGTACCAGAATGCGATGAGGTTCTACCAGGCTGGCCAGTTCGAGTACGACGCCATCAATGACCGGCTGCCGACGGTCTCGTACATCCTGCCTACCTCTTACCAGTCCGAGCACCCCGACTTCATGCCGGCGGCGGGCGCCGACTTCGTCAAGAGCAAGCTCGACGCGATCGCGGCCAACCCCGACGTCTGGGCCAAGACGCTCTTCATCCTCGTCTACGACGAGAACGACGGGTACTTCGATCACGTTCTCCCGCCCACCGCACCGGCGGGCACGCCGGGCGAGTACATCACCTCGTCGGCGTCGGCCGAGAAGGCCGCGCCCGGCCCCATCGGCCTGGGCTTCCGCGTCCCCTGCATCCTGATCTCGCCGTGGACGGTCGGCGGTTTCGTCTGCCACGACACGTTCGACCACACGTCGATCACCCGGCTGCTCGAGCTGGTGACCGGTGTGGTCAACCCGAACATCACCGCCTGGCGGCGCCAGACGGTCGGCGACCTCACGACGGCGCTCGGCGCGTTCCCCGGGCGGTTCCCGCGGCTGCCGGACACGAAGCAGCAACTCGAGCTCGCCGAGCAGGAAGTGCTTCAGTTCCAGCTGCCGTCCTACCCGGGAGCGAACCAGACACCACCCGTCCAGCCGCCCGGGTCCAAACCGGTGCGGAACGCAGCAGCCGCCTCGGCCGCAGTGGGGGTGTGAGGAAATGGCATCGCGCGAATCATCGAGTTCCCGTCCGGGCCGGGTCAGCCGGCGCATGATCATAGCGGGCGCGGCGGCCGTCGCGCTCGCCGCCGCCGGTACGGCGACCGCGCTCGCCGCTCATCACCCGGCCGGCCACGGCCATGCGGGTTCCGCCAGGGCCCGGCTGGCCGCATCCAGCTGCACCGGGCCGGCCGGAGCGGCGTACGTGGCGCTTCCCGGCTATCAGGCCTTCGACGCCGTTGACACCGCCAACTGCAAGCTCATCCAGCAGTACAACGTGGATGACCTCAACGTGCCGGGTACCGGCACCGAGGACACGAACTACGGGTCCAGCGAGGAAGGCGTGGCCATGTACGGCAGCACGCTGTACTTCGCCGACACCGGCAGCGACACCGTTGCGGTGATCGACGCCGCCGACCTCAGCGTGGATAACTACGCGAATCCCGCCGAGACAATCATCAACGTGGGTGTCAACCCCCAGAATCTGGCTGTGACCTCGGACGGCAGCCAGGTGTGGGTGGCCGACACCGGCCCGCAGACCGGCCAGCCATCGCTGGGCGGGATCAGCGTGATCTCGGCGTCCAGTGACACCGTGACGTCGACGTTCAGCCTGCCGACCGATCCCAGGGAGATCACGTTCTCGCCGTCCGGCGCCACCGCGTACGTGACGACGGGCGACGGCTTGCTGGTCATCAGCACCGCGACCCACAGGGTGACGGCCGTGATCCCCGGTCTCGGCAACCCCGAGGATGCCGTGGTCTCACCGGACGGCAAGACGGTCTACGTGACCAACACCGCCCAGGGCCTGGTCGACGTCATCAGCGCGGCGACCGACAGGGTCACGCGCACGATCAAGGTCGGCGAGTTGCCGTGGCAGCTGGCGATCTCGTCCGACGGCAGCACGATCTACGTGGCCAACGGGGACTCCAACTCCATCTCGGTTGTCAGCACGAAGACGGACACGGTCACCGGCACGATTTCCGACGCTGGCGACCCCGTCAGCGTGGCCCTGACGCCCGACGGCTCCGAGCTGTGGGTGGGCGGGCTCACCTCGGGCATCATCACCGTGTTCGACACGGCCAGCGACGCTCTCGTCGGCAGCTTCAACGTCGGCTACGGCGGCGAGGCGAACGCGGGCGACGGTGAGGAGCCGACCAGCATCGTCCTCACCTCCACCCCGACCCCTGGCTCATAAGGCATCAGACCAGGCGGGCGCGGCCGGATGGCAATCCGGCCGCGCCCTTTCATATGTTTGGCCATGGCTGTCTAATGGCAGGAAACATGACACAAGAGCGCGGAGGGTGATGCAAGGGACGGGTCGGGGCGTGAGGGCTGAACCGGCAGCGCTGGAGGCGGCCGCCTCGCCGCCGGCCAGCGGTGACGGTGGAGGGGAACCCGGCCGACGGCGCGGACGGGCCTGCCGTCGGCTTTGCCTTGTGCTGGCGATGGCGGCCGGATTCACCCTGACTGCCGTTGGGCTCATCGCAACCCCGCTCGACCAGGACCTGGACACCTCGGCGGCCGGTGCGCAATCGCTGGTTCCCATGCTGCAGACGCAGGGAGTGGCGTTCACGGGGACGGCTGCCGTCGGCGCGCTCTTCACGATCACCAGTGGCGGGAGCCTCGGGGGCCACTTCTGCAGCGCGAGCGTGGTGGACAGCCCGGCCCGGGACCTGGTCGTAACCGCCGCCCACTGCGTCGGCGGAGGCGGCCGGATCGCCTTCGTTCCGGGGTACGACAACGGCCGGATGCCCTACGGCGTCTGGCGGGTGACCCGGGTCATCGTGGACCCGAGCTGGATCTCTTCGGCAAATCCCAATGCCGACGTGGCCTTCCTGATCGTCACCGGCCAGGACGGAGCGAGGATCCAGGACGTCACCGGAGGCGAGCAACTCGGCATCGGCCACGGGGCCGGGCAGGACGTGAGAGTGGTGGGGTACCCGCAAGGCTCGAACGCACCGATCAGGTGCGACAACCTCGCGCGCGGATACAGCCCCACGCAGCTCGTGTTCGACTGCGGCGGGTACACCGACGGCACGAGCGGCGGGCCGTTCCTCGAGGACGTCGACCCGACGACCGGGCTGGGCACGGTTATCGGCGTGATCGGCGGCTATGAGCAGGGGGGAGACATCGCAAGCGTGTCGTACGCGGCTCGGTTCGGTGTTCTTGTCGCCGATCTCTACAAGACCGCGACCGGGCAGTAATCCCCCGCGCCGGTCACTGCCGGTTAGGGACAATAGGGGTGATTTCCGGTCACGGTTTCACGGCCGGTGAACCTGAATCGGGTGCGAAACGTCAGTCATTCAGCCGACCGCAGCCCCGCAGGCAAGGACAGCCACATGGCCCACACCAACGAAGCGCCCGAGTCACGGACGCTGTTGCTCCGCCGGATAGCCCAGCTGGAGGACGACCTCGCCGAAACGCGCGGCTGCATTGTCAGGTTGGCCAGCGTGATCGAGACGCTGCTCATCGACGGACCGCAGCCGGTTCTCGAAGAGCCCGACAGCCGCGATGACGCTGACTGGATCGCCCCGGTGATACCGCTGGAGCAGGGCCGGCCGCGGCGCGAGGACGCCGTGTCCGGCCAGGAGCGCGCCAGCCGGCCGTTACCGGCCGCGCGCCATCGCGGCATCCAGGATCACCCGCCTGCGAACTGGATCAGCTTCGGTCGCCCCCCGGGGCGAAACTCCTTGGCGTGACCCGGAGCCGGCGGTAGCGTGGTGCCGTTCCTGGCGTCACCGGATCGGGGAGACCGTTGTACCGCTGAGGTTCGCGCCGCACGCTTCGCCGAACGCGATTCGAGCGAACCTGGCCCGGATGCTGTTCCCGGCCGCCGCGCCGACCAGGCGGTCGCGACGCTGTCCGGCGGCGAGTTCTTCCGGGCGGGGGCCTGGAGGAAATCGACCCTCTATGAGGGCAGTGGCTACGAGCGACAGGCCGCTACGCACGCCTGGTGTGCACGAGGCGATGGTGTCCCAGCCTTCTCTCGGGGCCCTCGTCGTGCCGCGCCGGGGCGGTGCGGACCCGGGCGACGGTCACGATGGTCCCGAGCAGGCCCGCCACCGCGTCCACCAGGAAGGCGCGCTGAATGCCGCTCACCAGCCCGGCCACGGAAGGGCCGGCCGCGACGACGATGGCGGTGTTGACGGCGAGCCCGACCGACCCGCCCCCGACCTGGCACATGTAGATGACGCCGCCCGCGAGGCTGGCCCGGGACGGGTCGAGTGCCGTGATGGCGGCCGTCGAGATCGACGAGTAGAACAGCCCCACGCCGGCACCGGTGACCACCATGCCGGGAATCAGCCATGCGAAGCCGCCGCCGGCCTGAAGAAACGACAGGGCGAAGATCCCGGCGGTCATGCACGCCGCGCCGGAGGTGGCGGTCACCCGGGCGCCCAGCCGGCCGTACAGCGAGCCGGCGATCAGTGAAGTCACCGCGAAGGTGATCATCATCGGGAGCAGGCCCGCGCCGGCCGCCACCGCCGGCCATCTCAGGTCGCGCACCAGGAACTGGGGAAGGTACAGCAGGACGCTGAAGAACACGGCGGACAGCAGCAGGACGGCGATGCAGGCGGGGGCGAAAGCCGGGTTGCGGATCACGTCCGGTGGCAGCAGCGCGGTGTCGCCGGCCTTGCGTTCCGCCAGGGCGAATGCCAGCAGGCCGAGTGGCGAGACCGCCAGCAGCGCGATGACGCCTGCGCTGCTCCATCCGGCGGTGCTGGAGAAGTCCAGCGCCAGCAACAGGGCCACGAGCCCGGCAGCCAGCGTCGCGACGCCCGGGTAATCCAGCCGCTCGCCCGCCGCGCGGGGGCCGTCCGGCCGGATATACCGCAGCGTGGCCGCCACGCCCACGGCGGCGATGACGAGGTTGAGGTACAGGATCCACCGCCAGCTGAACTCGGATGTGAGCAGCCCGCCGAGCAGCGGGCCCACCGCGTTCCCGAATCCCGCCGAGCCGAGAATGAGCCCGCCGGCCAGCCCGGCCCGCGCCTCCGGCAGCAGGTCGTATGTCATCCCCATCAGGGCCGGCCACATGAGCGCGCCGCCGGCCCCCATCACCGCGCGGCACGCGATCAGCGTGATGGCATCCGGAGCGAGCCCGCCGGCCAGGGAAAACAGCGCGAAGATCCCGGCGCCGATGCAGAACACCGTACGCCGTCCCAGCATGTCCGCCAGGCGGCCTCCGGTGACGATGACCACCCCGAACACGACGGCGTAGGCATTGATCACCCATTGCACGGTTGCCAGCGAAGCGTGCAGGTCGCGCTCCATGCTGGGCAGCGCCACGCTGAACGCGGTGAAATCGATGGCGATGACCAGCGTCGCCAGCGCCATAGCCGCCATCGCCAGCAGCGTTGACCTGCCGAGCCGCTCCGATTGCCGCAGCCCGGCACCTCCCGCGCCCCCGGCGCCCCTGACGGCCCCGGCGGCCCCGGCGGCCCCCCTGGCCCGGCCTCCCCCCGTCGGCACCGGGCCACCATAGCGGACCGGCTCAGGGCAGTCCGGCCGGCAGGCCGAAGCGGGCGAAGACCTCCGAGGCCGCTGCCCGGGCCCGCGCGTCGGGCGCCTCTTCATGGGCCGCGGTCAGGAACCCGACGACCGAGCGGATCTTTCCGCGATCCAGGGTCAGCACGTCGATACAGCCAGGAACGTAGCTGCCGGTGTCCTGGTCGAGCAGGTAGCAGCCGACGGCGAGCTGGCCGTTCGCCCGGGCGGGCAGGTGCTTCCACCGCACGGAGAACGGGTAGGCGACCAGGAACTCCCTGACCAGCTCTTGCCCGGTGAACCAGGTGGGGATCGGCGGCATGCACCAGGTCGCGTCCTCGGTGAGCATGCCGACCAGCGCGTCCGCGTCGCCCCGCTCCATCGCGTCCATGTACTTCTCGACGATGGCCCGGGTGCGCTGGTCACCGAGCGCGCGCAGCGTCTCCTGCTGGCTGCGGTCGGGCAGGCCGCCGCGCACCGTGGCGCGGGCACGCTGCAGCGCGCTGTTCACCGATGCCAGCGACGCGCCGAGCTGGGCCGCGGTTTCGGCGGCGGAGAAGCCGACCACCTCCCGCAGCAGCAGCACGGCGCGCTGCAGCGGCGGCAGCTTCTGCAGGGCGACGATGAACGCCAGCTCCATGCTCTCCCGCTGCTCGTATGCGGCTTCTGGCGAGGGGCCCTCGTCACCGGTCAGCCACCGGTCCGGGTAGGGCTCCAGCCAGACCGGGTCGGTCACCGCCGCCCCCAGGTGGTCCGCCTGCCCGGCGGCCGGGCCGAAGTCGACGGGCAGTTCCCGGCGCGACCGGTGCCGGGTGATGTCCAGGGCGGCGTTGGTGACGATCGAGTACAGCCACGAGCGCACGGAACTGCGGCCCTCGAACCCGGCCAGCCCGCGCCACGCGCGCAGCAGGGCTTCCTGCAGAGCATCCTCGGCGTCCTGCACGGAGCCGAGCATCCGGTACGAGTGCGCCCGCAGCTGAGCCCGGTGAGCTTCGACGAGCTCGCCGAACGCCCCCTCGTCACCGTCGCGGGCCAGTTTCAGCAGGGCCCTGTCGTCCGCAGCGCTCACGCCGTCAACGCTAACGCTCGCTGCCCGGCGCCGATGGGCGTCGCATCAGCTCGCCTTGCGGTGCTGGCGCAGCGCCTCGGCGATCGCGGCCCTGCCGCGCCTGGCGACGCTCGCCGCGGCGGGATCGGCCGGGAAGACCCTGGCTGCGGCGGCCCGCTTCCGGTAGGCGTCGAATCTGGCTGCCCGGATCTCGTCGAGATGAGATGGCTGCGTGGCCGGCAGCGGGCCGCCGGGCAACTGCCGCAGGGCCGGCGAGTCGTCCCGCACCCGGGCGAACAGTTCCTTGCCGTCCATGATGCGGAAGCTACTCCCGGGCACCGACAGTCCCGGGCCGCCACGCCGCCCGTCACCCGGCCGTGCTCCGGTCCGGCTCGGGAGTAAGCCAGCCGAACCACTCGGCGGTGGCCGGGCGCACGACGTTGGTGAGGCTGCCCACACCGCTGATGTCGATCCGCACCTCGTCGCCGTCCAGCAGGGTGAAATCCAGGTCGGGCACAAGCCCGGTTCCGGTCGAGAGGATCGCTCCGTGCGGGAAGCTCGCGGACCGGAACAGGTAGTGCACGAGCTCATCGAGGCCGCGGTGCAGCTTCGCCGCCGAGGTCTCGCCCTGCCAGACGGCCCGGCCGCCGCGGAGCACCGACGCGGTGATCGCGAGCGAGCCGAGGCCGGGCAGTTCCCACACCGGCACGATGCCCGGTCCCAGGGCGCACGCGCCCTGATAGATCTTGGCTTGCGGCAGGTACAGCGGGTTCTCGCCCTCGATCGAGCGGGACGACACGTCGTTGCAGATGGTCACGCCCACGATCTCACCGGTCGAGCTGCAGGCGAGCGCCAGTTCCGGCTCGGGCACGGAGATCTCGGAGTCCGGCCGGATCCCGATCGGCTCGCCGGGGCCGCAGACGCGCCAGGCCGGGCTCTTGAAGAACAGCTCGGGCCGCTCGGCGTCGTAGACGCGCGCGTATACGTCGGCGACCTGGCTTTCCTCCTGGCGTGCCGTGCTGGAGCGCTCGTAGGTGACGCCGCACGCCCACACCTCGGTCAGCCCGTCCACCGGCGGGAGCATCCGGACCGGGGTGCGGGGCGGCATCGGCTGCCCGGCCCGGTCGAGGATCTCCCGCAGCCGGTCCCGCGGCTGGACGAGCAGTTCGGCCATGGACCGGACGGGCAGCGGCCGGATGCCCCTGCCGTCGTCTACCCCGATCGCCGCGCCTGCCGCACTCGCGTACCGGATGATCTGCACCGATGGCCTCCTGCCGCCCTAGTCTTCCAGAACGTCCCGCCGGAGCTGCGGGAAGACCCTGGACACCTTGCCCAGCAGGTAGTCGCCGTAGGTTCCGGTGAACGCGCGCAGATCCTGGCCGTCCCATCTGCGCGCGCCATCGTCTCCCGCGGCTGCCCGCGCGGGAAGGGGCGGCACCTCGGCGCCGAACGCCGGATCCATGAAGAACGGGAACGAGAGACGGCCGTGATCGGTCGTGTTGCGAACCCGGTGTGGTGTCGAGCGGTACCAGCCGCCGGTCATCCGGTCGAGCATGTCACCGATGTTGCAGACGAACGTGCCGGGCAGCGGCGGCGCGGCGATCCAGCCCTCGGGCGCGGCGACCTGCAGCCCGCCGCTCTCGTCCTGCGCGAGCAGGGTCAGCAGCCCGTAGTCGGTGTGCTCGCCCACCCCCCAGCCGTCATCGGCCGGCGGCGACGGCGGGTAGTGGAAGATCCGGAACAGGATCGTCGGGTCCGCCGTGTACCCGTCGGCGAAGTACCCGGCGTCCAGGCCCAGGCTGAGCGCCACGCCGCGCAGCACGGCCTGGCCCACGCCGGTCAGCGCGTCCAGGTAGGAGAGCACGACCGGGCGCAGCCGCGGAACCTGCCGCGGGAACAGGTTGCCGCCGTGCAGCGGAATGCCCGCGAGCACCCGCGGGTCGTCGCCCGCGAGCTCGGTGCCGAAGTACAGTCCCTCCTTCAGGTCCGGCCGCCCGGACGTGAGCTCGGCGCCCACCGGGAAGTAACCCCGCCACGCCCGGCCGCCGCGCTCCATCGCGATCTCCAGCTTGTCCGGCAGCGGCAGCGCGAAGAACTCGCCGGCCGCGGCCGTGAGCTGGCTCAGCAGGCCGGCCGGCACGCCGTGGCCGGTCACGTAGAAGAAGCCGCGCTCCCGGCAGGCCGCCTGGATCTGCCCCGCGGCCACCGCGCACGCCGCCGCTGGCCCGCCGCCGACCAGGGGCGCCACGTCGATGACCGGGAGCCCGGAGGGGCCGTCCCGGCCAGCCTCGTGTTCACCCCGCATTTGGGTCGCCCGGCCGCACGATGCCGGTCTCGTAGGCGAGGATCACCGCCTGCACCCGGTCCCGCAGGCCGAGCTTGGCCAGCAGGTTCCCGACGTGCGACTTCACGGTCGCCTCGCTGACGACCAGATCGGCGGCTATCTCCGCGTTGGTGAGGCCGCGGGCGAGCCGCAGCAGGATGTCGTGCTCCCTGACCGTCAGCGACGCCAGCCGGGACGGGGTCGGCAGCGTCTGCGCGGGCCGCCGCGCGAACGCGTCGATCAGCCGCATCGTCACCGACGGCGCGAGCAGCGCGTTGCCCGAGGCGGCGGTCTTCACCGCCGCGATCAGGTCGTGCCGCGGCGCGTCCTTGAGCAGGAACCCGCACGCCCCGGCGCGCAGCGCCTCGTACACGTAGTCATCGAGATCGAAGGTGGTCAGCATGACCACACGCGGCGCCGCCGACCGGTCGCCGCCGGTGATCTGCCTGGTGGCCTCCAGGCCGTCCATCTCCGGCATGCGCACGTCCATGAGGATGACGTCGGGACTGTGCTCGGCGGCGGCGCGGACGGCCTGCGCCCCGTCGCCCGCCTCGCCGACCACCGTGATCCCGTCGGCCGCGTCGAGGATCACGCAGAACCCGGTCCTGACCAGCTCCTGATCGTCGGCGACGAGCACCCGGATCGGGCTCGAGCCGGTCATGGCGTCGGCAGCCTTGCCGTCACCGCGAACCCGCCGGCGCGCGCGGGCCCGACGGTCAGGCTGCCGCCGCAGGACGCCACCCGCTCGGCGATGCCGGCCAGCCCGAATCCGCCGGCTCCGGTGATCCCGCCGGCTCCGGTGAGCCTGGCCTTGCCGACGCCACTCCCATTCGTCGCGTTCAGGGCGGTCGTCGCGGCCGGCTGCTGGCCGGCGGTCACGGTGGCGGGTGCGTGAGGTCCGTGACCGGTGTCGGTCACCGACACGGTGACGAAACCAGGCTCATAGCTCACTGTAACCGCCGCGGCGGCTGCCCCGGAGTGCCGCACCGTGTTGGTCAGTGCCTCCTGCACGATCCGGTAGGCGGCGAGATCCACGCCGGGCGCCAGCTTGCCCGGCTCGCCCTCCACCCGCAGGTCCACCGCGATTCCCGCCTGGCGCACCGCCGCGAGCACGTCGTCGAGCTGGCCGATCGACGGGGACGGTGCCGTGACCGGCTGACGCGCGTCGCCGGGGCCGGGCGGGCCGCGCAGCACGCCGAGGAGCCTGCGCAGCTCGGTCAGCGCCTCGCGCGCGGTGTCCCCGATGACCTGCACCGACGCGGCCGCCTCGGCCGCCCGGTCCGGCAGCAGCGACGCGGCCGCCTCGGACTGCACCGCCATCAGGCTCACGTGGTGCGCGACCACGTCGTGCAGTTCCCTGGCGATCCTGGTCCGTTCCTGCGCGGCGGCCAGCGCTACCTGTCGCTGGCGTTCGGTCTCCGCCTGCTCGGCGCGCGCCTCGACCTCGCGCGTGTAGGCACGGTGGGTGCGGGTGAGCACCCCGGCGACGCCGGCGACGCCGAACTCGAGAACTCCGGTGAGGAAGGTGTAAGCGCCACTGTGGTACGGCAGGAACTGCACGTTGACGAGGCCGGCCACGGCCAGCGCGCAGATCAGCCAGCGGGCCCTGGCCGAGCTGCGGTCCATCACCGTGTAGAACGCGATCATCGGCCCGAACGGCACGCCCCCGTACGGGATGCCGAGCACGTTGTAGAGCTGGCTGGGGATGCCGACGGCGAACAGCACGGGCACCGGCCAGCGCCGCCGCCACGTCAGCGGCAGCGCCTGGAGCACGACCAGCACGTACGCCGCGGCGGGCAGATTCAGCTGACTGGTCACCGGGATCAGCGAGCCGACGCCGTAGGCGACCAGCGCCAGCGCCAGCGCGAGGTCCTGCAAGCGCGGTGTCAGCCCGAGCACCCAGCCGGCGAGCCTTCTCACCAGCCGATCGTAAATCCGGGCCCGACGCGTCACCATCCTCCGCACGGCTGAATTGCCGGCCTCTACCAGAGGCGGAATTCCGGCGCCGGAACGCGGCGGAAAGGCCGCTGGAGATGGCCGGGAAAACGGGCACAGCGGCCGATGCGCGCCGGCCGCCTGCCCGGCGATCATGACGATCATGAACGAGCACGCGCAAGCACAGCCGCGCCGGGCGAGCGGGCCCGGCGGCGCCACCCGGGCCATCATCGAGCTGGCCGGTGTGGAGAAGGTCTACGGCAGGGGCCAGGTCGGGTTCCCCGCGCTGAGCGGGGTAAATCTGGTCATCTCCGCTGGCGAGATGGTCGCGATCACCGGCCCCTCGGGCAGTGGCAAGAGCACCATCATCAACCTCGTCGCCGGCATCGACCGGCCCACCGCGGGCACGGTGACGGTGGCCGGCAGCCGCCTGGACCAGATGCCCGAGGACAAGCTCGCCGCCTGGCGCGGCCGCACCCTCGGCATCGTGTTCCAGTTCTTCCAGCTGATGCCCACCCTTACGGCCATCGAGAACGCTACCCTCCCCCTGGATCTGGCCCGGCTCGGCCCGTCGCGTGAGCGCCGGGTCAGGGCGGGCCGCAACCTGGCCACGGTCGGGCTCGCCGACCGCGCCGGCCGGCTGCCGCTGGAACTGTCCGGCGGGGAACAGCAGCGGGTCGCGATCGCCCGGGCGATGGCCTGCGAGCCGCCGCTCCTGCTCGGCGACGAGCCAACCGGCAACCTCGACACCGCGATGGCGCGGGACATGCTCGAACTGCTCGGGCGGCTGAACGCGGCCGGGACCACCGTGGTGTACGTCACGCACGACCGGGAGCTGGCCGCGATGGCATCCCGGATCGTCTCCGTCCGCGACGGCCTGATCGTGTCGGACACGGGGGACCGGCGATGAGCACGCTGAACCGCAAGGCCTGGGGCGACCTGACCCGCCACCGCGCGCGCACGCTGCTGACCGCGTTCACGCTCGGCATCGCGATCGCGAGCCTGGGCTTCCTGGCCGTGCCGGTTCTGCTGAACGCGGCGATGAGCCGGCAGGTCGCGGCCAGCCACCTGTACGACGTCGGGCTGTCTACAAATGTCATCGACCTGACCCCGGCGCAGCTCACCGCGCTCGGTCACCTGCCGGGGGTCGCGGCCGTCAGCCCCGCGCTCGGCTTCGCCACCGAGGCGACCTCGGTGGCCGGCGAGCAGGACGTCGAGATCGCCGGAACCGCCTTGGCGTCCGCCCCGGTGAACACCGTCCCGCTGCTCTCCGGCCGGATGCCGGGGCCCGGCGAGGTCATCGCCGACGCGGCCGACGGCCGGGCCACCGGCTTCTCGGTCCCGGACGGCGACACGATCAGGGTGCGGGCCGCCAGCGGTGCGATCGTGGCGCTGCGCGTCACCGGCACCGGGATGAACCTGGCCGCCACCCCGGGCGCGACCGGTTCGTCCACCCCGGTCTTCTACGCCACCGAGGCGACCGTGCAGTCGCTGCGCGGCGTGCGCGGCGTCGACTACCTCGGATTCCGGCTGGCCGACGACACCACCGCCGCGCAGTCCCGGGTGATCGCGGAGGTGCGTTCCTACCTGACCGCGCAGACCGGGTCCGACCCGGTAACAGCGCTGCCTAGCGTTCGGGCCCCTGGTCAATGGCCGGGGCAGGCCGCGTTCAACCGGATCATGGCGCTGCTGTACATCATCACGGTCCTGGCGTTCCTCTCCGCCCTGTTCCTGATCGCGGCCACGATGAACGCCGTGATCGCCGAGCAGGCCAGCGAGATTGCCGTGCTCAGGGCGCTCGGCGGCCGCCGGCGGCAGATCGGCGGGATCATCCTGCGCACGGCCGCGATGATCGGCGCCGCGGGCGCTGTCGCCGGCACCGCGGCCGGGATCGTCATCGCCTACCTGCTGGCGCGTTACTTCGCCGGGAAGTTCGTCGACGTGTCGTTCGGCTTCGGCGTCTCGGCCGCGATCGTCGTGGCCAGCCTGCTGCTCGGGCCGGTGCTGGCGGCCGCCGCGTCGCTGCCCGCGCTCGGACGTGCCCTGCGCAGGC
>JASHQP010000610.1 GCA_030039095.1 Streptosporangiaceae bacterium | reverse complement strand
CGGCGGTGCAGAACGCCGTCATCGACGCCGTCTCCCACCTCGGCGTCCGGCACATCGACATGCCCCTGACACCGGAACGTGTGTGGACCGCTATCCAGTCGGCTGGTTTGCGCCAATAAGCGCCAATAAGCATAGAAAGGCGAGCGCGAAGTGAAGGTCGAACTGACCGTCAACGGCAAGGAGATCACCGCGGACGTCGAGGACCGCATGCTGCTCGTGCACTTCCTCCGCGACGTGGCCGACCTCACCGCGACGAACATCGGCTGCGACACCACGTCCTGCGGGGCCTGCACGGTGCTGCTCGACGGCGAGTCGGTGAAGTCGTGCACGGTACTCGCCGCCCAGGCCAGCGGGCACGAGATCACCACGGTGGAGGGCCTGGCCAGCGACGGCGTGATGCATCCGGTGCAGCGCGCGTTCCACGAGCAGCACGGGCTGCAGTGCGGGTTCTGCACGCCGGGCATGGTGATGGCGATCGTGTCGCTGCTGCGGGAGAACCCGCACCCCACGGAGGAACAGGTGCGGACCGGCCTGGAGGGCAACCTGTGCCGGTGCACCGGTTACCACAACATCGTCAGGGCCGCGCTCGCGGCCGCGGAGAGCGCGGAGAACCTGGAGGTGGCCTCGTGATCCCGTCATCGTTCACCTACAGGCGGGCGGGCTCGGCCGAGGAGGCCCTCGACCTGGCCGCCGAGCACGGCGAGGACGCCAAGTACCTCGCCGGAGGGCACTCGCTGCTGCCGCTGATGAAGCTGCGTCTGGCCGCCCCCGAGGTAATCATTGACCTCGGCGGGCTGCGTGAGCTCTCCTACATCACCGACCAGGGTCCGGCCGTGGCGATCGGCGCGATGACCAGGCACCACGACGTCCAGCATTCCGAACTTCTCGGCCGCGAGCTGCCGCTGCTGGCCTACGCGGCCGGCCAGGTCGGCGACCCGCAGATCCGGCACCGGGGCACGATCGGCGGCTCGATCGCGCACGCCGACCCCGCCTCCGACCTGCCCGCCGTGCTGCTCACGCTGGACGCGACGCTGGTCGCGCGCGGTGCCGACGGCTCCAGGGAGATACCGATCGGGGAGTTCTTCCAGGGGCTTTTCGAGACCGCGCTCGAGCCAGGCGAACTGCTCACCGAGATCCGGGTGCCCAAGCCCGCCGCCGGCGCACGCGGCTGGTCGTTCCAGAAGTTCACCCAGCGGGCGATCGACTGGGCGATCGTCGGCATCGCCGTCCAGGGCAGCCGGGTCGGGCTGGTCAACATGGGCGGCACCCCGCTGCGCGCCAGCGCGGTGGAGGCGGCGCTGGCCGGAGGGGCCTCGCCCGCCGATGCCGCGGCGCATGCCGCCGAGGGCACGAACGCCGCCTCCGACATCCGTGCCAGCCGCGAGTACCGCGAGCACCTGGCCAGGGTGCTGACCGCCCGCGCGCTCACCGAGGCCGCCGCCCACTCCTGACCCATGATGACGGGTGCATGGTCAGCACGGCCACCCGGAACCCAGCCGTGGCGCACGCCGCCCGGCGCGCCCGCCTGACAGGCGGGCGGCCTCGCGGACTGCCCACGACTCCATCAAGATGCGGGTCCGGACGACGTCAGCAACCGGCAGCGTCCGCGACGCCAGGTGCAGCCGCAGCGCCGCGGTGATGCCCGAGGCGGTGTCGGCCACGACTATGGCGCCGGACTCAGGGCCGCTGCCGGCCGCCGTGTGGACGACCCCTAGCGCCTCGAGCACGCGCACGCCCTCGCGTACCGACGGCCGGCTCACGCCGAGCTGCTCGGCCAGTGCCCGCTCCGCGGGCAGCCGGCCACCCACCGGCAGCCGCCCCGACGCAAGCTCCCGCTCCACGTGCTGCACCACGTGCTCATGCAGCCGCACACGATCAGAGGTCACGGCACACTCCAGGCACATATGGTCTGACCACATACGATCAGTGGTCGGGACAGTCTCAAGGATCGCATGTGGTCTGACCACATAGCCTATGGCCAGACCACGTGCCATGTCAATATCGCTGCGACTAAGCAGGGCACCCTCGCCAATGCCCACCGGATGCCACGCCGACCCGATCAGCGCGAAGGCCAGACATGCTCGTCTCTATAGCCAGATCTGTCAACCTCGAATCCCGGTGCGGTAACCCAGTTGAGGCCGGGGCCCTTGGTGGGCAGCGCCCACGACCCGTGACCTGCGCAGATGCCTGCAGCTCTCACAGCGGGCCGCAAGCGGACTTCAACCAGGTCGGCCTGCTGGACCGTCGGAACCTGACAAGTTATCCCAGGTCACGAGATTGGCGCCGCCACAGCTGTCCGGTTTCGCCCCGGGATTCTCGGTAGCGTCTGTTCAGGAAGACCCGTTGAGGTAAGGGCGTCTGCCCTGTTCAGCGGTGCGAAAACGCGCAGGCGCCGGTTCATGTCGGCGGAAGCTGAATACTGGATCTGGATCTGGCCAGAAATACGGGCCAGATCCAGTTTTCAGATGCCGTTGACAGTTCAGCCGACTTCCCGGAAATCGAGGTTAACGGGTATCCCGCGGGAAACAACCGATTCGTCCCGGCCGTCATGCGCTAACCGCAATCAGGACGTCTGGGCGTGAGGCATATCGTGTCGCCAGCCAAGCAGCAGGTGCGCTCTCGCGCAGTTATACAGCCCTGAGCTGCCTGGCAACTCCTGGATAAGTGGCACCTGCGGGTAGAACTCTCGGCACAGTTCGTCGGTCGGCCGGTCGGCGGCAGTGTGAGGTGCAACGATGTAGAACACAACATGGCCGGTCCACTCGACGGTCAGTGCCGCCAGGGCTGCCCGAGCGCCTGCCTCGAGGGTCGTGTACCCCCACAGATCACGACGTGTGGTACTCGTCCGTCCGGCGGGTGAGGTTATCGCCTCGTCGCGACTGTGCACCAGCCAGTGAAAGCGAAGACTTGAGATAGCCATCTCCTCGTTGAGCCGGCTCATCGAGTCGGCTTGTGCCTCGCAGATCCACTTGGACAGGCCGTAAGAGTCTTCGTTGTACGTTGGATGATCTTCATCAAGCGGGAAGTAGTCATAGCGAGGCCGTCGGCTGTACACTCCGCCGACAGCGTTGACGCTAGAGGCCTGGCAGACCTGCCGAATACCAACCTGGGCCGCCGCGGCTAGAGCGTTGTAGCTGCTTACAACGTTGGCGTTATGCACCCGGTGATCTGTCGGGCCGCTCGGGAGGGTAAGCGCCGCGAGGTGGGCCAGGGCGTCGCTGCCTGTCACCGCGATCTTGAGAGCGTCGAAGGCCGTGGCGTCGGCAGTGATGTGCCTCAGGCTGGGATGCCTGAGATCGTCGCCAGCAGGCGGCCGCGCATCGATAGCTACGACCTGATGTCCCTGAGTCAGGGCCATGGCACTCAGCGCCCGGCCCAGCTTCCCGCGGGCGCCGGTTATAGCTATGCGCATAGCATCCTCGGAGTATGATTGAACTCAGAGGGTCCGGGGCCCGTCGCTGGTGATCCCCACGAGAGCAGTCGTCGAGCGAATGCTTCCATCCCCGGGATGGACTCATTCAAGCGCTTGGCCATTCTCTTGTAGCCACTCCGTAAAGTCGGCAGTGATATAATCAGCCCATACGGGCACGTCAATTTCGGCGCTGGTGTACG
>JASHQP010000609.1 GCA_030039095.1 Streptosporangiaceae bacterium | reverse complement strand
CCGGGAGCCCTGAGCTGGCCGGAGCGCCGACGGCAGCGGCTGTCCTGGTGCCCGTTCGCTGCCCTGCTGGGTGCCGTGCCACGCGGCCGGTGGTGACGGCCGGCAGCGGCGAAACCAGCTCGCCGGCGGGGCGCACCTTGCCGTCCATGGCAAAACCCCAGTTCAGCAGCTTCTCCCCAGAGGTGATTTCCTGCAGTGAGGTGCAGTGCAGCACGGTCACGATCAGCGTCGTGCCGTTCCGCCTGGCCATGCCGATGTAGGTGGCCTCGGCGGCCTCGGTCCAGCCGATCTTGCCGCCGATGCCGCCCGGATAGTCGGTCAGCAGCGTGTTCTGGTTGACCAGCGGCACGCTCCGCTCCGGCGTGATCGGGAACTCGGCGCTGCGTGTCGAGTCGTACCTCATGAAGGCCGGCATCGCGAGGGCCTGGCGGGCGATCAGCGCCTGGTCATACGCGGATGTCACCTGCCCGGCGGCGGGCAGGCCGTTCGGCTGCTTGGCAACGACGTCGTAGGCCTGCAAATGATGAGCCTCGGCATTGATCATGGCCATGCCCTTTGCCAGCGATCCCGTTGCCTGGGTCAGCGCCACCGCGGCGTCGTTGGCCGAGATCAGCAACAGCGCGTCGAAGAGGTCGGAGACCTTGTAGCGGTGCCCGGCGATGAGCCCCACGTCGTACTCTTCGGTGTCCGCCGCCTGCCGGGTGGCCAGCACTGTGGCGTTCGGGTTCAGCCGCGGGATCAGCGTGATCGCGGTCAGCATCTTGAGCGTGCTCGCCGGGGCGAACAAGCCGTGCGCGTCCTTGGCCGCGAGCACCTGCCCGGTCTTCGCGTCGGCGATCACGTAAGCCGAAGCGGGTACCCGGGGCAGTGGCACGCCCCCGCTCGCCGGGTAGTGGACGGCAACGCCGGGACTGGCGAGCTCGGCTCCGCCCACGTCCTGCTTGGACACCGTCGGCGCCGGGCCCGCTGCGTGGCTGGCGAAAACGGCGTGAACGGCGGCCGCCCCGGCAGCCGACGGCATCGCGGCCGGGCCAATCGCGACGGCCAGCCCCGCGAGCGTGGCCGCTGGCCTGTGCAGCCGTGATCTCATTGGCGGCAGCCCCCCTGTTACCGCGACGCCGGCGGCAGCGCCGGCCCTCCGATCGGCCAGGTCCGAGCGTGTAATGACTCTTTGCCTCAGCCTGGATACGGAAAGTCAGTTTCCCGCTCCGGCCGAGGCTCACACGCGGCCTGATCATGGGCTGTGGTGCATTCCGGAAAACTTCGATGAGCCTTTGCGGAAAATTGAATCGGCGAGCAATGGAGAACCATTTCGAGTGGCTCTGCGCCGCTTGCCGGCCGGTCCCGCGGCCAGGTGCGGGTGCGCCGTGACCATCAGGGCGCCGGCCGCCGCGAGCGAAGCGGACCGGCCAAGGCCTGAAGGCGGCGATTGCGCCGGACCGCAACCTACATAACCTTGGGCTATGACGCACATGTCGGAGTCGGGGTCGCCCATCGAGCCGCTCTACGAACCCGCGTCGCTGCAGGGCTTTGATCCCGCCGTGCAGCTAGGGGAGCCCGGCGCGTACCCGTACACCCGCGGCGTCTATCCCGGCATGTACACCAGGCGTCCCTGGACGATGCGGCAGTACGCGGGCTTCTCGACCGCCGAAGACTCCAACCGTCGCTATCACCAGCTGATCAAGGCCGGCACCACGGGACTGTCCGTCGCGTTCGACCTGCCCACCCAGATGGGCTATGACTCGGACGCGCCAGCGGCCCGCGGGGAGGTGGGCAAGGTCGGCGTGGCGATCGACTCGATCGAGGACATGCGGCTGCTGCTGCACGGCATCCCGCTCGACTCGGTCTCGACGTCGATGACGATCAACGCCCCCGCCGCGCTCCTGCTGCTGCTCTACCAGCTCGTGGCGGAGGAGCAGGGCGTCAGCGCCCGCCAGCTCACCGGGACGATTCAGAACGACATCCTGAAGGAGTACATCGCCCGCGGCACGTACATCTACCCGCCGCAGCCCTCGCTGCGGCTGGTAGCCGACACGTTCGCCTACTGCCGCGACGAGATGCCGAAGTGGAACACGATCTCGATCTCCGGTTACCACATGGCCGAGGCAGGCGCCACGCCGGTGCAGGAGATCGCGTTCACGCTCGCGAACGCCAAGGAGTACGTGCGCGCGGCTATCGCGTCCGGCCTTGCCGTCGACGAGTTCGCGCCGCGGCTCTCGTTCTTCTTCGTGGCGCGCACCACGGTGCTCGAGGAGGTCGCGAAGTTCCGGGCGGCGCGCCGGCTGTGGGCGCGGATCATGCGCGAGGAGTTCCGCGCCGCCGACCCCAGGTCGCAGATGCTCCGGTTCCACACGCAGACCGCTGGGGTCCAGCTCACCGCGCAGCAGCCCGAGGTGAACCTGGCCAGGGTCACCGTGCAGGCGCTGGCCGCGGTGCTCGGTGGCACCCAGTCGCTGCACACGAACGCCTACGACGAGGCGATAGCGCTGCCGACCGAGAAGGCGGCCCGGCTCGCGGTGCGAACCCAGCAGGTCCTGGCCTACGAGACCGATCTGACCGCGACCGTGGACCCGTTCGCCGGGTCGTACGCGATCGAGTCCATGACCACCGAGATCGAGCAGGAGGCCAATCGCCTGATCGGAGCGGTCGAGGACTTCGGCGGCGCAGTCGCGGCGATCGAGCAGGGTTTCCAGAAGGCCGAGATCGAGCGGTCCGCGTACCAGGTCGCGCGGCAGATCGACTCCGGGGAGCGCGTCGTCGTCGGCGTCAACAAATTCGGGATCGACGAGGAGGAGCCTTACCAGCCGCTCCGCGTCGATCCGGCGATCGAGCGAGCTCAGGCGGAGCGGCTCGCCGCGCTGCGCGAGCACCGGGATCGCGCGGAATTCACCCGCCGCATCGACGACCTCGAGCGGGCGGCGGGCAATTCAGAGAATCTGCTCTACCCGATCCGTGAGGCGCTGCGGTCCCGTGCCACGGTTGGTGAAGTCTGTGATGCTCTGCGTGATGTCTGGGGCGTGTACAAGCCACCTGACGTTTACTGAACCCGCCATTTGCCATTTGCGTATCGCCCTCATGGGTAGGGAATGCACCGGCATGGGTAGGAAATGACCGGGCGGAGTGGGACGGCTCGATCATGACCATGAGTGGGCGCAGCGGCGCGCCATACACCGAGCCGATCGCGGCCGGCTCACGAGCGCTGGCCGCTGATGGCGTCCTGCAAAGCGCGGGCTGGGCGGCGCCGCACCCCGAGCCGGCGATGCCAGCGGCAGCGTGGCCGCGGGCCGGCCTGGACTGCTCCGTTTTCCGGCACGGTTCGCCGCGCGCGGCCTGCGCGCGGAAGACAGCCTATGGAGGCTCACGGTGGTCATCAGTTGGAACCCATCTCGCGGCGCGACGCTCGGAATCGAGTGGGAGCTGCAGCTCATAGACGGCCGCAGCAGGATGCTGCGGCAGGACGCCCGGGAGGTTCTCGCTGCGCTGCCCGCGCTCAGCAAGGCTGGCGAGCACCAGAAAATCCGCTACGAGCTCATGCAGTCAACAGTCGAAGTGGTCACCGGCATCTGCTCCACCGTGTCCGAGGCCAAGGACGATCTGACTGCGACAATCGCGCAACTTGAGCGAATCACGGGCAGTCGCGGTACGATGCTGGCCTGTGCCGGAACGCATCCTGTCAGCGACTGGCGAGATGCCAAGATGGCTCCCATTCAGCGCTATGCCGAACTTGTCGAGCAGTTGCAGTGGCTTGCCCGCAGGATTCAGACATTCGGAGTCCATGTCCATGTTGGCATCCGCGACGGGAGCAAGGCGATTCCCATCGTCAATGCTCTCGCTGCATACCTGCCGCACTTCCTGGCGCTGACCGCATCAAGCCCGTTCTGGAGCGGGCACGATACGGGGCTCGCATCGAGCCGGGCAGTCATCTTCGGCGGCCTGCCGACGTCGGGGCCGCCACAGCCGCTCGCGGACTGGAGTGAGTTCGAGGAGTACATGGATACGCTGCTTCGAGCCGGAACGATCCGGAGTATCAAAGAGGTGTGGTGGGATATCCGGCCACACCCAGATTTCGGCACTGTCGAAATCAGGATGTTCGACGGCGTTCCGACCCTTCGCGAGATCGGCATGGTCGCCGCCATCTCGCAGTGCCTGGTTCAGCAGTTCGACACCCAGCTGGACCGTGGCTACCGGCTGCCGGCTCCTTCTGCCTGGGTTGTGCGCGACAACAAGTGGCGTGCCACCAGGTATGGGCTGGATGCGATCGTGATTACCGATGACTCAGGGTCAACGGCGCCGCTCAGGGACGAGCTGTTCGAGCTGGTACGTGAGCTCGAGCCGGTGGCGGACCGGCTGGGCTGCGCCGAGGAGCTCGAGGTCGCGTCCGAGGTACTGGATCACGGAGCCTCTTACGAGCGCCAGCGGGCGCTCGTGGCCAACGGGGGCGGGCTCGAGGACGTGGTCGACGCGCTGGTCACCGAGTTCTCGGAGGATCGATTCGTTATACCGGGGGAGGCGGCGTATGGCCGAACATGACCTCGAGGGTGAGCTCGACGCGTTCCTAGCCGGGCACCAGGCCGAACTCGTCGACTTCCGGCGCGACCTGCACGCCCATCCTGAGATCGGTTACCACGAACACCGGACGACACGCCGGATCAAGCTCAGGCTCGAGGCCGCCGGCCTGCATCCGAGGGTCCTGCCCAAGGGCACCGGCCTGCTCGTGGACATTGGGCCCAACGTCGACCGGGGAGGCCTGGAGGGCTCGCCCTCCAGGGTCGGCACCGAGCCGGTGGTGGGCCTGCGGGCCGACCTGGACGCGCTGCCGCTCAGCGACGAGAAGAACGTCCCCTACCGGTCAACGGTCCCCAATGCCTGCCATGCCTGCGGGCATGACGTGCACACCACGGTGCTGCTCGGCACCGGCCTGTTCCTGGCTCGCGCGGCGGCGGCCGGGGCGCTTCCCGGCCGGGTCAGGCTGATTTTCCAGCCGGCCGAAGAGGTGCCGTGCGGCGCGCTGGATGTGCTCGCGGCCGGGGGGATCGCGTCGGTCGACCGCGTCTTCGCCCTGCACTGCGACCCGCGGCTGGACGTCGGCAAGATCGGGACCCGGGTCGGCGCGATCACCGCGGCGTGCGACAAGATCTCTGTCCGGGTCACCGGCCCGGGCGGGCACACGGCGCGCCCGCATCTCACCGCCGACCTCGTCTATGCGCTTGGCAAGATCATCACGGAGCTGCCGGCGGCGCTGTCCCGCAGGGTGGACCCGAGATCCAGCCTCAGCCTGGTCTGGGGCCGGGTCGACGCGGGTGCGGCGGCCAACGCGATCCCAGATGACGGCATCGTCGAGGGAACCGTGCGCTGCCTGGACGACGAAGCCTGGCATCAGGCACCCGACCTGCTCAAGGCGCTGGTCGACTCGGTGGCCAGCGCCTACGGGGTTGTCGCCGACGTCACCTATATACGGAATGTCCCGCCGACGGTGAACGAGGCCATCTCGACGGCCATGGTCGAGGCCGCCGCCGACCGGGTGCTCGGCACCGACAGCGTGGTGTCGGCTCCCCAGAGCCTGGGCGGGGAGGACTTCGCCTGGTACCTCGAGTCGATTCCCGGCGCTCTGGCCAGGCTCGGCACCAGGAGGCCGGGGTCGGGTGACGATTTCGACATCCACCAGCCCACGTTCGACGTTGACGAGCGGGCGATCGGGATCGGCGTCAAGCTCATGTCGGCTACCGCGCTGACCGCGATGGGCAGCGGCCCCTCGGCCCCCGAGCCAATGCCCGGCGTAGCCCGCGCCTGACCGGCACTCATCGGCACCACCCGCGCGCTGCGCCTACAGTAGGACATACGGTGTGGTGGGTCCCACGCTGTCGAAAGAGCCACAGCCAGGCTCCCACGACCTCTATCCCACGGGAGTGCATCCGTATGCAGCCGGAGCAAGGGCAGGGCGCGGAACTGCCGAACGGCAGAGCGAACGGGCACCTCGCCGGGCAGGCGATCGCTGCTTCGAAGCCTGGCGGGCCGGCCATGCCGCTGCCCGGCAACCCGCCGCAGACCGGGCCGAAGACCGCCGCCGCGCAGAGCACGCAGCCTGCCGCCACCGCCGTCTCCCAGCCGGAGCACAAGACCTTCCGTCTCCCCGGCGCGCTCGTCGCCTGGTGGGCCTGGCTGATCTTCGCGGCGGCGTGCCTGCTGGACATCCTGATATCGGGCCGCAACCACCTGGCCGCCGAGATCGCCGTGACCCTGTTCTTCATCACCGGCCTGGTCTACGCGTGCGCGCTGTGGCCCCGGGTGGTCACCGACTCCGCCGCGATCACCGTGCGGAACCCGCTCCGCGATCACCGGATTCCCTGGGGATCCGTGGTCGCCGTGGACCTGAGGGAGTCCGTCCAGGTGCACTGCGTGCAGGAGCCGGGCGCCAGGCGGGGAAAGATCATCTATAGCTGGGCGCTGTACGCCCAGCGCCGGAACCGGATGCGGCAGCAGCTGATGGCCCAGGGCAACGACCGCAGGCGGCTGCCGCGCTCGACCCTGACGACGTACGGCATGCCGCAGAACTCCACGGAGAAGATCTCGAAGCAGAGCGCGGCCAAGATCATGGCCACGCAGCTGGACGAGATGGCCAAGGAGGCGCGGGAACAGGGAGTGGCCGCGGGCCCGCGGATCGTCCGCTGGTCCTGGCAGCCGGCACTGGCGATCATCGTGCCCGGCATCGCGCTCATTCTTGTGATCACGCTGTTCCGCTGACGGCGCTCGTCCTGTAGATCTTGGCGGCCGTGTGCTCTGGCCCGGGCTCTCCGGTAAGCCACACGGGCGCCGTGGTGGCCGCCCGCCAGGGACGAGCATTGGTGTCAACGAGCCGGCGACACCAACAGGACGACAGCGGCGGGCCGGCGACACTATCCGACCGCGCGGGCCGCTCTCATGGAGACGCCCGGAATGCCGGGTTTGGCCGCTTTCGGTTTGCGGGAGTCGGGGGTTTCGGCCGGGGCGGCGAGTTCCGGCTCGAGCAGTACCGCTTTTCGGCGCGCCGCATTTACCCCGGCCGCGTAGCTGTCCGGCCAGTAACCGGAACCGTCCGGGAATTACGGGACACGGCTAGGCGCAGGGCCGTTCCCGCAGCGCCGTGACGTAGTCGTCGGGCGCGCCGGCGGCCTCGGCCGCGTCGGCGATGATGCCCAGATAGCGGGCTGCGGGCAGACCGCCCTCGTAGGCGTTCAGCACGTACAGCCACGCGACCACGTCGCCGTCCAGGGTCGCCACTCGCACCCTGATCTTCCGGTAGTAGTCGAGGCTCGCGCCATCCCACTGGTCTAGCGCCTGCTCGTCGGATGCCGAGAGCTCGTAGAGGACGGCGAAGACCCGCTCGCCTGGTTCCTCCACGACCGTGGCCAGGGCACCCTCCCAGCCGATGTCTTCGCCGCCGAACGCCAGCCGCCAGCCCTCGATCCAGCCGCTGCCGCGCTGCGGGGAGTGCGGGCAGCGCCCGGCCATCTGGGCCGGATCCATGTTGCTGCCGTACGCCGCGTACATCGACACGGATGACCAGCGTACGGTGCGCAAGCGCCCGGCGTAGCGATCTCACCGTGCGTAGCCGGCACCGGGCGGACTCCGCGCGGGCCGATAGGCCAGAATGGGTCATCGTGAGCCAGCCGCGCGCGAAGATTGTCATCATCGGCGGCGGTCCGGGGGGCTATGAGGCGGCTCTGGTCGCTGCCCAGCTCGGCGCCGATGTGACGGTAGTGGACACCGACGGGCTCGGCGGCGCCTGCGTGCTGACCGACTGCGTGCCGTCCAAGACGCTGATTGCCACCTCGGGCATGATGGCCGCGCTCGGGGGGGCGGCCGCGCTGGGCATCCGGCCGGAAGCCGGGCCGGGTCCCGGACCGGCCCCCCGCGGCACGGCGCTGGCCACCGTCGACGCGGCGCGGCTGTACTCGAGGGTCAAAGGGCTGGCCCAGGCGCAGTCAGGGGACGTGGCCCAGCGGCTGGCGGCCGAGGGTGTCGAGGTCATATCGGGTCCCGGGCGGCTGACCGGCCCGCACACGGTCGCCGTCGGGGACACCGAGCTCAGCGCCGACGCCGTGCTCGTGGCGACCGGCGCCCGCCCCCGGGTGCTGCCCGGCGCGGTGCCGGACGGCGAGCGCATCCTGACCTGCCGGCAGCTCTACGATCTGGACGAGCTGCCGCCGGAGTTGATCGTGATCGGCTCCGGGGTGACCGGGGCGGAGTTCGCCGGCGCCTACCAGGCCCTGGGCTCAAAGGTCACCCTGGTCTCCTCCCGCAGCCGTGTCCTCCCGCAGCAGGACGCGGATGCGGCCATGGTCGTCGAGGAGGTGTTCGGGCGCTTCGGAATGACCGTGCTCGGCCGGTCCCGGGCGGTGTCCGCACGCCGTGACGCCGACGGGGTCGCCGTGGCCCTCGAGGACGGCAGGACCCTGCATGGCTCGCACTGCCTGCTGACCGTCGGGATGGTCCCCAACACCGGCGGGCTCGGCCTGGAACAGGCCGGGATCACCCTGGACAAGGGCGGGTTCATCCCCGTGGACCGGGTGTCGCGGAGCCTGGTGCCCGGCGTCTACGCGGCGGGAGACTGCACCGGCGTGCAGATGCTCGCCTCGGTCGCGGCCATGCAGGGGCGGATCGCGATGTGGCACGTGCTCGGCGAGGCGGTGCAGCCGCTGCATCTCAGCCACGTCGCCATGACGGTGTTCACCGAGCCCGAGATCGCCTCGGTCGGCCTGCAGGGGGGTTTGGATGGGCCGTCCCCCCGGGTCGGTCCTGCCCAGCAGGCCATCGAGGCCGGTGTGGCGGACGCGCTCACGGTCAAGCTGCCGCTGGCCACGAACGCGCGCGCGAAGATGCAGGGCTTCCGCGATGGCTTCGTCAAGCTGTTCGCCCGCCGGAGCAGCGGTGTCGTGCTCGGCGGCGTTGTCGTCGCGCCGCGTGCCAGCGAGCTGATCCTTGCCGTGTCGCTGGCCGTGGAGCAGCACGTCACCGTCGACGAGATGGCGCACACGTTCGCCGTGTACCCGAGCCTGTCCGGCAGCATGACCGAGGCAGCCCGCCGCCTCATGCAGCCCGGATACCACTGAGCTTGGCGGGGCGCGGCTCGGGCGGAGCGAGGTGGCGCGGCAGCGCGGGTCGTGCACCGGCCCTCCCGGGCCGGCGGCGGATGGTCTGGCGGGAGCGGCGTGTGCCGGCTCCGAGGGCCGGCCGAAGGTCGGCCCGAAGAGACGGCAGGGGAGGGTCCGGGAGGGGCGAAGCCCCTCCGGTCTGGGAGTCCGGGGGTTACCCCCCGGGTAACTCAGTGCGCAGGGTGGCCCAGGTCCGGGTCGTCGGGGACGTCCAGGCCGTGCTGGCGCAGCCGGGAGGCGCGGATGTCGTCGGCGTACGCGGCCACGGTGAACACGCTGCCCGCCAGGATCAGCGCCGTCATCATCAGGCCCAGCCACAGCGGCGCTGGCAGCGCCACGGTGAGCACGACGACAAGGATCGCGCAGATCGGGATGATGATCGCCAGGTGGCGCACCACGGTGCGCATCCGCCAGCCCGCGTCGGTGAGTTCGTGTTTCACCCAGTCGCGGTTCTCGGCGGGCAGCCGGAACCCGATGGCGAACCACAGCCAGCGCAGCGGGCCGGGGTCGCCGGGCAGATGCGGCACGGCCTCACCCCCGAAGCTGGCAGATGATCTCACCGGACGACACGGTCTGGCCAACCTGCACGGCAAGGTCGGCGACGGTGCCGTCCTTGTGCGCGGTCAGCGGCTGCTCCATCTTCATGGCCTCGAGCACCACCACGGTGTCACCGGCCGACACCTGCTGGCCATCCTCGGCGAGGATCTTCACGATCGTCCCCTGCATGGGGCTGACCAGGGCGTCGCCGCCAGCGGATGCTACCCGCCCGGCGCCCCCGCTCCCACCACCTCTGGCGCCGCTGCGTCTGGGGGTGGCCGCGGGCCGCGAGGCGGCCTGCAGGCCAGCGGGCCCGG
>JASHQP010000608.1 GCA_030039095.1 Streptosporangiaceae bacterium | reverse complement strand
GGCCGCGGCCACCCTTGCCGCACACCTGAAATTGATCTTCATGAATGTACCATTCGACGGCCTCTGCCCCGTCTATCGGTACATTCATCGCCCGCGGGGCGCGCCGCCGGTGGTCTTGGCGGCTCGCCAGGGTGACGGGTGGGGGCGTAGTGACGGTGGGGACGGGCGGGGGTGCAGGGCCCGTGGGGACGGACGGCCGCGGGCGACCGCGAGCGACAGCAGGCCCATGCCTGCCGCCACCGCCGCACTGCAGCCGAAGATCACCGGGAGCCGCACACCGGCGTCGACCACCGGGCCGACGCCGAACGCGGCCAGCCCGTAGCCGGCCTGGTAGCACGCGATCACCCCGCCGGCCACGAGCGCCTCGGAGCGTGGGAACTTCTCCTGCCCGATGCTGATCGTCAGCGGCAGCAGCGCCGAGCAGCCGAGCCCGGCCAGCGCGAACGCGCCGACCGACGCCAGCGGGGCGTGCTTGGGCAGCACCGCGATCACCAGAAACGCCCCGGCCAGCAGGAAAGGCAGTATGTGGAAGGTCGCCCGGCTCGGCAGCCAGCGCTGGATCGCGGCGAACAGCAGCCGCCCGGCGGTGACCACGGCCCAGAACGCGGTCAGCGCGATCGCAGCGGTCGACGACGCGACGCCCAGCGAGGTGATGTCGAGCTGGGACCAGTTGCCGTTCATGGTCTCGCAGAACCCGTAGAGGATCGCGAACGCGCCGAACAGCCAGAGCCCGGCGGGGATCCGGACTCTGGCTGCCGCGGATCCGGCGGCCGGCTGCGACCCGCTGCCCGGCTGCGACCCGCTGCCCGGCTGCGCGCCGGGGCGCAGCGGCAGCCGCAGGCTGACCAGGAGCAGGCCGACGAGCAGGACGGCGGCGAGGATGGGCAGACCGGTCCAGAACCCGAGGCCGACAAAGATCGCGACGAACACCGGGGCGAGCGCGGTGCCGAGCCCGAGCAGGGCGTTCAGCACCAGCACCGACCGGTCGACGGCGCGGGGGTGGAACGCGGCCGTCAGCGTGTTCAGCGCCGGGACGGCGAGGCCGAAGCCCGCGCCCAGGCACGCGGTCGCGGCCAGCAGGAGCCCGTAGGCCGCGGCGTGCTGGTGCACCACCAGCCAGCTCACGATCAGCAGCAGCATCGCGGCCAGGTCGGCCACCAGGCCGGCCAGATAGACCGTCCGCTCGCCGAGCCTGCTGGCCAGGCCGGGCCCGATCAGCCCGGCGCCCACCAGCGCCGACGTCACCGCCGTGATCACCTGCGGGACGAACATCAGCCCGTACTGGGTGCTGGACAGGTCGTAGGAGCCCTTGGCGGTGAAGATCGTGCTGGCTGCGGGGAATGTGACCAGGGCAATGCCCTGAACCAGCCCGGCCGCGTTGACCGTGGCGGTCTCCGCCCGGCTGGCCGAGCCTGACGCCGATCGCATGGGTTCACCACTACCACGGCGCGGTGGCCGGTCCCGGCCGGCGCGCCAGCGGGCTCCGGGTCACAGCGCGCGGTCGAGCTCCGGCAGCGCCCCGTCGAGCCAGCGCAGCCGCCGCGCCTGCAGTTCCAGCTTGTCAGCGGCCGCGGCCGCGGTCAGCCGCCAGTACGTGACGTGCTCGAGGTCGAGCTGTGACCGCTGCAAGGCGGGCAGGATCGCGTGGCGGTCGGCCAGCCCGTAGGCGTCGAGGAACACCCGCAGCCTGGCCCCGATCTCCGGAACCGGGCTGAAGCCGGCCTCGGAGAGCTGCTCGGGCGGCGCCAGGGGTACGAACGCCCACGCCGCCCCCGCGAGGTCGACCAGCGGGTCGACGGGCTGGGCTCCGTCCCAGTCGATGAAGCCGACCGGGATCCCGTCGCGGTACACCGTGTTCCACGGGCCGAGGTCGCCGTGCGAGACGATCTCGCCCGGCCGGGGCGGGAAGGGGTGGTACCGGTATTCGGTGCGCTCCGGCCGGAACCCCGCCGAGGCGGCGTGCAGTCCGCGCAGCAGCGCGGCTGCGCCGCGCAGGGCCGGCTCGGTCCTGGCGAACGCGGGCAGCCGGTGCCCGTGCCCGGGCTGCCACTGCGGGTCGGCGGCCACGTCCCCGTCCAGATAGCTGAGCACCTCGGACGTGCCTTCGACACCGAGGGCGCGCGGCGAGCCGCCGAACCCGGCCGATGCCAGGTGCCGCAGGAACTCATGAACCGCTGGCGTCCACGGCCCGGCCGGGCGCAGCACCCGGTCCCCGCGCCGCACGATGCCGCTGGTCATGCGGCCGCTCGGCAGCGGCACGTCGCCCGCGGTCTGGTGGCTCATCACGCCAGTATCACCGCGGCGCCGCGGCCGGATGCCACCGGAGCGCGCCGGGTCAGCCGGATGGCACCGCCGACAGGCCGGCCTGGGCAACGTCCATGTCCTGGCTGTAGTGGCCGCCACTCACGCCGATCCCGCCGACCACGGCTCCGCCGACCTTGATCGGATACCCGCCGCCGAAGACGACGAGCCGGTCGATGCCCGGCGCCGCGCCCATGGCCAGCGGCGGGTCGTCCTTGACGAAGTCGTGCCAGGCGTCGGTGGCCATGCCGAAGCCGACGGCCGTGTACGCCTTGTCTTGGGCCACCTGCACCGACAGCAGCGCGGCACCGTCCATCCGGCTGAACGCCTTGAGCACCCCGCTGTCGTCCACCACCGCGATCACGAACGGGTGGCCCATCTCGGCCGCCTTGCGCTCGGCCGCCTCGATCATCGCCTTCGCCAGTTCCGTGGTCACGCTGGGCCGCTCGAACGTCGCTGCCATCCCTGCCTCCCGGTTCTCAGTCTTTCGCGATGTAGCGCTGCTCGATGGCACGCACCTCGGGCAGCCCGATGAAATCGAGGAACTCACCGAACGACGGCAGCTCGCCCATGACCCCGGCCGGCGTGCCGGCCTGGGCGATCTCCCGCAGCACCCGCCGCATGGCGGCGGTGGCCGCGAGCAGCGTGCCGATCGGGAAGATCACGATGCGGTAGCCGAGCTCGGTCAGCCGGTCCAGGCCGATCGGCGGGGTCTTGCCGCCCTCGGCCCAGTTGAACAGCAGCGGCACGTCGGGGAAGGCCCCGGCCACTTCCTCGGCCTCCGCCTCGGACACCACCGCCTCGATGAACAGGACGTCGGCCCCGGCGTCGCGGTACATCCGGCCCCGCTCGATCGCGGCCGCGAGGCCCTCGACCGCGCGGGCGTCGGTCCTGGCGATGATCACGAACTCGGCCTGGGAACGCGCGTCGACGGCGGCACGCACCTTCTCGGCCATCTCCTGCGCACCGATAACCTGCTTGCCCTCCATGTGGCCGCACTTCTTGGGCGCCACCTGGTCCTCGATGTGGATCCCGGCGACCCCGGCGGCCTCGTAGGCGCCGACGGTGCGGATCACGTTGAGGGGGTTGCCGTAGCCGGTGTCCGCGTCGGCGATCACCGGGATGTCCACGGACGCGGCGATCCGGCCCGCGTTGTCCGCCATCTCGGTCATCGTGAGCAGGCCGACGTCGGGGCGCCCGAGCAGCGCGGCCGACGTCCCGAACCCGGTCATGTACACGGCGGGGAACCCGGCCTCCTCCACCAGTCGCGCGGCGAGTGGGTCGAACGCCCCGGGTGCCACGATCGTCTGGCCGGAATCGAGCAGCGCGCGCAGCCGGGCTGCCGCTCCCGGGCGGCGGGTCAGCCGCGCCGTCACCGGACTCCCCCAAGCGGCACTGCTGCCTCCTCAACGCCGGACCGGCTCGGGACCAGTCTGGCACCTCACCCGGCGGCGGGGATATGCACCAGCCGGGCGCGCCGCCGGGTCCCGTAAGCTCGGCTGGACTCCGCAGCCGGCAAGCGAAGCGCCAGGAGGGACCCCTCATGCCGATCGCCGACCCGCACGCCGCGGCTTCGGTCCTGTACGAGGCGCGCCGGACCGGCGTCCCGGTCGAGCCGTTCACCGACAGCGACCCCACCCTGGGCATGGACGACGGTTACGCGGTGCAGGAGCACCTGGTCCGGATGCTGCTCGAGGACGGTGAGCGGATCGCGGGCTACAAGGTCGGGCTGACGTCCAAGCCGATGCAGCAGATGGTCGGGGTCAGCTCGCCCGACTACGGCCCGGTGCTGGCGTCCACGGTGTACGCCAGCGGCGCCGAGCTCCCGCTGACCCGGTTCATCCAGCCGCGGCTCGAGGCAGAGATCGTGTTCGTGCTCGGCGAGCGGCTGGCCGGCCCCGGCGTCAGCGTCGCCGGCGCGAGCCGGGCCACGGCCGGGGTGGCGGCGTCGATGGAGATCATCGACTCCCGGATCGTGGGCTGGCGGATCAAGCTCGCTGACACGGTCGCCGACCTCGCCTCCAACGGCGCGGTGGCGATCTCGAGCCGGGTCGTGCCGCTGGAAGGCCTGGACACCAGGCTGATCGGGATGGTGCTCACCCGAAACGGCGAGGTGGTCGACACCGGCGCCGGCGCCGCGGCGCTCGGCGACCCGCTGACCGTGGTCGCCTGGCTGGCCAACACCCTCGGCGAGCACGGCATCGCGCTGGAGCCCGGTCACCTCGTGATGACCGGCTCCATGCACGCGGCGGTGCCGATGGCCGCCGGCGACGTGTTCCGGGCGGACTTCGACCGGCTCGGCCCGGTCACGGTGCGCGTGACGGAGGAGTAGATGACCGAGGACATCAGCGAGCTTGCCGACCGGCTGGCCAAGGCGGCCTTCGGCCGGACCGCGATCGCCCCGCTGTCGGAGCAGGCGCCCGGGCTCGACGTGGACGCCGGCTACGCGATCCAGAATCTGGCGCGGGAGGCGGCGGGCCCGCTGGCCGGCTGGAAGCTCGGCGTGACCTCGCGGGCCGAGCAGGCGCAGGCCGGGGCCGGCTCGCCGGTGCGCGGCTTTCTGGCCAGCGCGAACGCGCTCGACATCGGCGGGCCGCTGGCGAGTGACGAGCTGATCCGGCCGCGGGCCCAGCCCGAGATCGTGTTCGTCATCGGCAGGGACCTGTCCGGCCCGGCCGTGACCGCGGCCGACGTGCTGGCCGCGACGGCCAGCGTGGCCACGGGGATCGAGATCCTGGATTCCCGCGTGGGCGGGAATGTCACGGTGCCGGACCTCATCGCCGACAACGCCTCCGCCGGCCGGTTCCTCGTCGGGTCGCCGGTGCCGCCCGATGGCATCGACCTGCGGCTGGTCGGCGTCGTGCTCGAGCACAACGGCCAGGTCGTGGGTACCGCAGCCGGGGCCGCCGCGCTCGGCCACCCCGCGGCCGCCGTGGCCTGGCTGGTCCGCTCGCTGGCCGCGGCCGGCGAGGGCGTGGCGGCCGGCCAGGTCGTGCTCTCCGGCGGCCTGACCGTCGCGGTGCCGGTCCGGCCCCGCGACGTAGTTGTGGCCAGCATCGACCGGCTCGGGTCGGTTGAGCTGGGGGTCGCGTAGCGTTCCGGGAGACCGCCCGGCAGCCGGCGTCGGCTCTCCCGAGGATCTTGGTCAAAAGGCGCCGCTGTAGCAGCGGGTCTTGACCAAGATCATCTGAACGGTCAGCGTGAGACCTGCTCCAGCGAGCGCCGCTGGCCGGGTACGCGAGGTCGCGATCGTTAAGCCGGCCGGCGGTTCCGGTTTGTCCAAGGCGGCGTCCGGACCAGCGGGCAACAATGGGCGCCAGGGAGGGATGCCGATGACCTCGGGCAACGAGACACCGGGCGCCGACAGCGGCAGGCCGCAGGGGGCAGGCGCGGACGCGGGAACGGGCCGGGAGGAGGTGGCGTCGGCATGGCGGGTGCTCGGGCCGCTGATGGACCTGGTGACCCCGATGGCGCTTCGGGTCGCCGCGACGCTGCGGCTCGCCGACCTCGTGCCGGATGACGGCTCCGGCGGGGGCGCCGTCATCGGCGACCTGGCCGAGCGGACCGGGTCCGACCCGGATGCGCTGGCCCGCATGCTGCGCCACCTCGTCCAGCACGGGGTGTTCACGGAGCCACGCCCGGGGCGGTTCGCGGCCAACCAGACCGCCGCGATGCTGCGTACCGGCCAGCCGGGCCTCATGTGGCTGGACCTGGACGGTTTCGGCGGCCGGATGGACCTGGCATTCACCGCGCTGGCGCACACGGTGCGCACCGGGGAACCGGCCTGGAAGCAGGTCTTCGGCCTGCCGTTCTGGGAGTACCTGGACGCCAACCCCCCGATCAGCGCGTCCTTCGACGCGACCATGGCGGTGGATGGCGGGAACAGCGCGGTAGCGGACCACTACGACTGGACGGCGATGCGGCACGTTGCCGACATCGGCGGCGGCACCGGGACGCTCATCGCCGAGGTGCTGCAGCGCAACCCGCGGCTGCGCGGCACGCTGGCCGACCTGCCGGAGACCGCCGCGCGCGCCCGGGAGTACCTGGCCGGGCTCGGCCTGGACGGCCGGTGCGAGGTCGTCGGCCAGAGCTTTTTCGACCCGCTGCCCGCCGGCGCGGACGCGTACCTGCTCAACCGCGTCATCCACGACTGGGACGACGCCGCGGCGACCGCGATCTTGCGCCGCT
>JASHQP010000607.1 GCA_030039095.1 Streptosporangiaceae bacterium | reverse complement strand
GGGGTCTGCGCCGCGGCGAACACGTCGGCGACCACCACGTCGAACGAGCCGGCCCTGACGTGCTCGAGCACGGCGCGGGCGTCGGCCACCCGGACCGTGATCCGCCCGGCCCTGGTCCGGGAACGGCCCGGCTGATTCAGCGGCAGCCGCCGGCGGACCAATGCGGTGACCTCGGCGTCGGACTCCGCCGCGAGCTGAGATGACCCGGAACGGGTCGCCGCCACGTATCTGGCCAGCGTCAGGCCACCGGCGCCGAGGTGCAGAACCCGCAGCGGCGACCCCGGCGGCGCGGCGAGGTCGATCACGTGCCCGAGCCGCCGCACGTACTCGAAGTCCAGGTAGCCCGGGTCGTCGAGGTCGACGTGCGACTGCGGCACACCGTCGACCAGCAGCATCCACGCATTCGGCCGGTCCGCGTCGGCGAGCAGCTCGACCCGGTCACGCGCACCATCCCGGCCACCGGGCGTCACGTTCAGGCCCCTTGTCTCACTGGGCACCTGCACATCATTGCCCAGCGAGCCGGCCGGTAGCGTGACGGGTGTGGAACACACGCGACTTGGCCGGACCGGCCTCCAGGTGTCCCGGCTGTGCCTGGGCACGATGACCTTCGGACTGCAGTGCGACGAGCCGGCGTCGCGGGCGATCCTGGACCGGGCCGCGGAGGGCGGCGTGGACTTCCTCGACACGTCCGACGCCTACCCGCTGGGCGGGGACCTTTCCACCCGGGGGGTGACCGAGGAGATCCTGGGGCGCTGGCTGCACGGCAAGCGGGACCGCTTCATCGTGGCGACCAAGTGCTTCGTCCCGACCGGCCCGGCGCCGTTCGACGGCGGCAACTCGCGCAAGCACATCATGTCCGCGATCGAGGCGTCGTTGCGCCGGCTGCAGACCGACTACGTCGACGTGTACCAGCTGCACGGCTACGACCCGGCGACGCCGATCGACGAGACGCTCGGCGCCCTCGACGACCTGGTGCACCAGGGCAAGGTCCGCTACGTCGGCGTCTCGAACTTCCTGACCTACCAGCTGGTGCGCGCCGTCGGCCGGACCGAGACGCTCCGGCTGGCCCGCGTGGACTGCGTGCAGCCGCGCTACAACCTGCTGTTCCGGCAGATCGAGCGGGAGATGCTGCCGTTCTGCGCAGAAGAGGGGATCGGCGTGATCCCGTACAACCCGATCGCCGGGGGACTGCTGTCCGGCAAGCACACCGAGGCCGGCGCGCCGCCGGAGGGCCGCTTCACCCTCGGCACCGCGGGCCGGATGTACCAGGACCGGTACTGGCACGACCGCGAGTTCGCCACCGTGGCCGAGCTGAGCAAGCTGGCAGGCGAGGCCGGGGTGAGCCTGGTCACGCTCGCGGTCGCGTGGGTGGCGGCGAACCCCGCGGTCACCGCGCCGATCATCGGGGCGAGCAGCCCGGAGCAGCTCGGCGCCAGCCTCGCGGCCGCCGAGTACCAGGTCGACCCCGCGCTCGGGAGCCGGCTCGGCGAGCTCACCCGCGAGTACCGCATGGGCGACGCGCCGCGCTAGCGGCAGCGCGGTGAGGTCATTCGTTTCTCGCCACGTCGGGGCCGGTGATGCGTGCCAGCAGCGGGAACGTGGCCGCGATGATGCCGAAGCACACCAGGATCCCGCCCCCGGTGACGAGGTAGTACGCGGCGCCGGGCGCCACCATCGCGTGCTGCTGCTGCAGGGATGCGTACATCGCGGCGGCACCGAACCCGGTGCCGATCGCGACGGCGGCGACGGCGAGCAGCGGGACGGCGCTTTCCAGCGCGACGACACGGCGCAGTGTGGCGAGCCGCGCGCCGGTGAGCCGCAGCAGGCTGAACGGCCGCTTGCGGTCGGCGAGCCCTGCGGCGATGCCCGCGGCGAGCGTGCAGCCGGCGATCGGGAGGCTGACCAGGATCACCGTGTCCGCGAGCTGCTGGTAGGCGTTGTCTTTGGAATCTGACGACGTGACCAGGTCGCCGATGCTGGACGGCGCGTTGACGGTGGGATAGGCGTGGTCGTTCTCGAGGATCGTCCTGGCCTGCTCGATCGCCGGCACCGAGCCGTCCGTCGCCACGTTGATGGCATCCACGCGAAGGCTGTCCAGACCCGAGGCCGGGACCTTCGCAGCCGGCCAGGTAATCCCGCTGGTGTTCTCGAGGCCGAACAGCGGGCCACTGAATCCCGCTCGAGGGAACGCCGCCGCCGTCGCCCCGGCCGGGCAGCGGCCGAGGGCGGGAACGGCCGCGAGCTGTGCGCACGAAACGACGCCTGCCGGAACCGGCATGGTGGGACCGAACGGATTGACACCGAGGCCGTGGAATGTCCCGGGGATGGTGAGCCCGGGGACCGCCCGGACGACCATCACGCCCCGGACGCCGCTGATGCCGAGCAGCCGTGCGGAGAGCGGTGCCGCGGCTGCGGCCGGTCCCGCGCCGGTAGAGAGCTCGGTCCCCGAGAACGCGACGCCGGATTGCTGGTCCGCGACCTGGTCCGTCACAACGTGTGCCTCGGCGACGGTGCCCCAGCGGACAACGTTCTTGGCGTCCTGCGTGGTGATGGCCACCACGGCCACGGTGGTAACGAACAAGGCGAGCACGAGGCCGCTGACGGCACGGAACGCAGCCTTCGGGTCGTCGGCGAGGCGACGGGCGGCGATCAGCGTGCCAGGGCGGCTGGTCCACCGGGCCATGGCCCTGGCGGTGGCCATGGTGAGCCACGGGCCGGCGACGACCAGGCCGACGATGATCAGCAGGAAGCTGGACACGAACGCGTCGATCTGCCCTGGGACGGACGCCGGGTGGCCGTGGATGGTCCAGAAGCC
>JASHQP010000606.1 GCA_030039095.1 Streptosporangiaceae bacterium | reverse complement strand
TCGGCCTCGACGAGCGCCAGTCCCGGGCGCTGCCGCGCGCGCTGTCCGGCGGGCAGCGGCAGCGGGTCGCGATCGCCCGCGCGCTCGCGGCGCAGCCCCGGATCCTGATCCTGGACGAGTCCGTCGCGGCGCTGGACGTGTCCATCCAGGCGCAGGTGCTGAACCTGCTCGCCGACATCCGCGACGAGACTGGCGTGTCCTACATCCTGATCAGCCACGACCTGGCCGTGGTCCGGCAGCTCACCGACACCACGATCGTGCTGCGCCGCGGGCAGGTCGTCGAGCACGGTCCCACCGGCCGGGTGCTCGACGACCCGCAGCACGCGTACACCCGGCTGCTGCGCGACTGCGTCCCCCGCCCCGGCTGGAAGCCCACCCGCCAGCTCGCCCAGGCAAGCGCCGAGCACTCAACCGCCGACAGGGAGGCACCCCGCGAATGACGCCGCCGACCAGGGGGGACGACCCCCCTATCCCCCCCGCGCCGCCTGCCGGCGGCCAGACGGAGCTGCACTACCTGACCGCCACCGAGGCGCTGCGCCTGTTCCGGTCGCGCGAGCTGTCCCCCGCCGAGCTGATGGCCGCCGTGATCGCCCGGGCCGAGGCGGTCGAGCCGGCCATCAACGCGTTCGCCGAGACCCGCTACGAGCAGGCGATGGAGCAGGCGCGGGAGGCCGAGGCGCGGTACGCGGGCCGTGGCCCGGAGCCGGGGCCGCTGGACGGCCTGCCGGTCGCGGTGAAGGAGGAGGCACCGATCGCGGGCCAGCGCTACACGCTCGGCTCACTGCCGCTGCGGGACGTCGTCGCCGACCACACGGCGCTGTTCGTGCAGCGCATCATCGACGCCGGCGGCATCGTGCACGCCCGCTCGACGACGCCGGAGTTCTCCTGCGCCCCGTTCACCTGGACCAGGCTGTGGGGCGTGACCCGCAACCCGTGGAACAACGCCTACTCCCCCGGCGGATCCAGCGGCGGGTCGGCCGCGGCGCTCGCCGCGGGCTCGGCGACGCTGGCCACCGGGTCGGACATCGGCGGCTCGATCCGGATTCCGGCGTCGTTCTGCGGGGTCACCGGGTTCAAGCCGCCGTACGGGCGGGTGCCGGAGATGGAGATCTTCAACCTCGACCACTACTGCCACGAGGGCCCGCTGGCCCGGACCGTCGCCGACTGCGCGCTGCTGCAGAACGTCATCGCGGGGCCGCACTGGAGCGACGTCGCGTCGCTCCGGCCGAAGCTCGAGATCCCCGCGCAGCTGGACTCGGTGGCCGGCTCGAGGATCGCGCTGAGCACGGACCTGGGCTGCTACGACGTCGACGACGACGTGGTCGCGAACACCCGCGCCGCGGCGGCCCGGCTGGCCGACGCGGGCGCCGACGTGGCGGAGGTGACGCTGCCCTGGGACATCGAGGCGATCAAGCGGGCGGCACGGATCCACTTCGGCATGATCTTCGGCCCGTCGATACGGGAGATCTACGCGGCGCACTCCGGCGAGCTCACCTCCTATGCCCGCCGGTTCGTCGCCGAGTCGGACGAGATCTCCAAGGACGACCTCGTCGCCGGGCTCGAGCTGGAAGCCGGCATCTACGCGCCGCTCGGCCAGCTGCTCGACGACGTCGACGCGCTGGTGTGCCCGACGTTCGCCGTGCCCGCGCTGCCCGCCGAGTACGACACCGACCAGCCCGCGGTCATCAACGGCCGCGAGCACGGCGACTGGCTGGACGTGCTGATGACGCTGCCGTTCAACATCGCCAGCCGGTGCCCGGTGCTCAGCATCCCCTCCGGCCGCTCCCGCGACGGCGTCCCCACCGGCCTGTCGATCGTGGCCAAGACCTACGACGACGTCACCGCGTTCCGCGTCGCCGCCGCCCACGAGCAGCGCTTCCCGTGGCTCGACTCCCCGGAGCGCCGGCCCGCGCTCTGAGCGTTATTGGCTGCGGTCTGCTGTGGGAACCGGGCAGGCCAGTGTGGCTACCTGCGGGGGAAGGTCGGCCGTGGGCTGACGTATTTCAGGCTGCGGCTTGAAGTCCTTGGAGGATGGCGCCCGCTCCGGCGCGCGCCCTGCGCGCGGCGGTCAGGTCTCCTTCGACGAGCGCGGTTATGGTTGCGCCCTCGGTGAGCAGCATCCACTGGTCAGAGATGAGATCAGGGTCTTGCGATCCGGCTGCTTCGGCCAAGGCACGGAAGTACCGGCGGCAGCGGGTTTTGTGCGCTATCACCGCCTCTTTGGCCGGGTGGCGGGGGCTGGCTAGCTCGACGGTGGCGTTGATGAAGGCGCAGCCGCGGAAGTCGCGCCGCCGGAACCACAGGTCAAGGACGTCGAATACGGCCAGCAGGCGGGCACGGGGATCATCTGTGCTGGTCTCGACCTCGTGGACAAACCAGGAGAAGAAGCGCTCATCGAGTGCGTGCAGGCAGGCAGCGATCAGCTCGTCTTTGGCACGGTAGTGCTTGTAGACGGTGACCTTGGCGACGGATGCCTCCGCCGCCACCTCGTCGACGCTGACGGCCCGGATCCCCTTCCGGTAGAAGAGCCTGGCCGCGGCGTTCAGGATCCGGGTGTTCGTACTGGTCTGGTGTTCCCTGTCTTCGTAGGGATTACCACGCACGGAGACCTCCACGGCCGACGCCCCGTTGACAGCGGCGGCGACAGCCTTGCTATTCTAAACGTACATACTAACTGGTCAGTATACCTAGGAGTCCGGTTATGCAGGTCGAGGCAGGTTTCCTGGTTCGCGCAGCAGCGCAAAATTTCGGATCCCGGGTGGCGCTCACGGCCGCGTCGAGGAACCTGACTTTCACCGAGCTCAACGAGACGTCGAACCGGGTCGGCTCGGCCCTGGCCGATCTCGGGGTGGCGCGCGGGGACCGGGTTGGCGTGCTCGCATACAACACTCCGGAGGTTGTCCAGGCCTGGTTCGCCTGCGAGAAGCACAACCTGGTCAGAGTGGTGCTGCACAGCCACTTCTCGATGGATGACCACGTTTGGTCACTGAACCACGTGGAAGCCTCCGCGTTGGTCTTCGACACCCGCTTCAGCTCGGATGTTGAGCGCTACAAGGACGAGCTGAAGACCGTCCGCCATTTCGTGGGCATCGGGGCCGACTGCCCGGACTGGGCGACGCCGTTCACACAACTGGAGTCGGGCGGCAGCGCCGAGGACCCGTACCTTGACGTCGACGAAGATGCGCCCTGCTTCCTGCAGCTCACCTCCGGCACCACCGGCCACCCCAAGGCGTGGGTGAAGACCTACCGGTCCTGGCAGGCGGTCATCGACCACAACCTGCACCACTTCGATACCTTCGGCCCGGGCGTCCCGCCGGTCGGGCCGGACGATGTCAACCTTCACTTCCATCCGATCCAGTGGGCCAGCGGTTTTCAGACGCTGTACCCGTACTACGTGCGGGGCGCGCGCAGCCTGCTGCTGGATGATGAGGTCTTCCACCCCGGCGTGCTGCTCGACACCATCGCCAGCGAGCAGGTCACCGGCGTGTTCACGCCCGGACCGCTGCTGACGCCGGTGCTCGACGAGGTGGAGGCGCGGGGCGGTTTTGCTCACCACCTCCGCCGGATGGTGGTGTTCTTCGGCAACCCCGACCAGCTCGATCGGACCACCCGGCTGCTGGGTCCCATCTGGGCGCATGGGTTCGGTTCCACCGAGCAGGGAGCCATCACCACCCGCCTGCTGCCGCACGAAGTCGAGGAACGCCGGGAGCGAATCAAGAGCGTGGGCCGGTCCGGATCCCCGTTCCTCGAGATAGCCGTGGTCGACGAGCAGGGCACACGGCTGGGCCCGGGGCAGGTTGGCGAGATCGTCGTGCGCAGCGCGATGTCGCTGGGCGAGTACTGGGCTGAGCCGGAGCGGAATGCCCGGTCGTTCTTCCCCGGCGACTGGTTCCGCCCCTACGACGTGGGGCTTCTTGATGAAGACGGCTTCCTGTACTACTCCGACCGGGCCGGCGACCGAATCACCACCGCGCGCGGCACCGTATACCCGCACCTAGTGGAAGAAGCGATCCTCGGCCATGGCTCGGTTTTCTTGTGCGGAGTCGTCGGCCTTGGCGAACCCGGCCGTCAGCAGGTCGTCGCCGGTGTACAGCTCAAGGAAGGCGTCACGCCATCCGACCAGCTCGCCGAGGAGATCTTGCTGGCCGCAACCCTGCTTCCTGAGCACGAGCGCCCGGTGCGGGCAGTCTTCGTCGGCGAGCTCCCCACCGTCCTCGGCGGCGCTAAGGTCCAGCGCTCGGCCCTGCGGGAGCAGCTGACAGCGGAAGACGGATGATCGCCGGGCAGGCATCCCGGCAGGCAGTCGCGGCCGCTGGCGACCGGGTCCTGCTGATCCGGCCAGACGGGCACGAGGCCACAGGCCGGGAGGTCGAGGCCAGGACCACCGGGCTGGCGCTGGCCCTGCACGAGCACGGCCTGGCCGGCCAGCGTGTCGGCTTGTGGTCATGGAACTCGGCCGCGGCGATCCAGGCTCACCTGGCCACGGAATGGATCGGTGCTACCAGGGTCCCGGTCGACCCGGGTGCTCCGCCCGCCGAGGCGGCAGCCGTGTTCACCGCAGCCGGCGTGGCCGGTGTCATCGTCGACGCGGCCCATGCCGCCGCCGCTCCGGCCGGCGCGCTGGTCCACGACGACGACAGCCCTCTGTCGGTCACCGGAACACTGGAAGCCCGCGAGGTATCGCCCGGCACAATCCACCTGCTCTACCCGAGGATGGCCGCCGAAGGCCGATTTCTGGCCGTGCCCATCTCCTATGCGAACTGGGCTGCCTGCATGTCGGTCAACGCCGAGCTTTACCGGGGAGGCCACTACGGAGAGGGCTTCGACGGCAGCGAGCGCTTCCTGACTGCCCAGCAGATCATGCACGGCACCGGAATGCTTGGCACCTTCCCGTTCATCCACATGGGCCTGTCGCAGATCATCCTGCCTCGCTTCGACGCCGCCGCGGTACTCGAAGCAGCCATCCGCCACCGGGCGACCGCGACCTTCATGGTGCCCGGGATGGTGACCCGCCTCGCCGATGCCGTCACCAGCGCTGGCCTGCCGCAGGCGGGCGGGCTGCGGCGGATCCTCTACGGCGGCGCTCCGATCGCCCCGGACGACCTCACCCGGGCCATCAACATCCTCGGACCCGTGCTCGTGCAGGTCTACGGCCGGTTCGAAGGCGGCTGGCCACTGGCTATCCTGAGCACCACCGACCACGCTGAACTCGCAGCGGGGCATTCCCCGCACGCCGGCAGTTGCGGACGCCCGGTTCCCCAGACAGGCCTGCGGATCCGCCCCACCCCTGGTCATCATGCTCCCTGGGGCGAGCTATGCGTACGCAACGGCATGGTCGCCGCCGACTGGGCCGACCCCGACGGCTGGTGCGGCCTCGGCGACCTGGCCAGGCTCGACGGCGACGGATACCTCTACCTCGGCCCGCGCCTCGACGGAATGATCAACACCGGCTCCTACCATGTCTACCCAAAGGAAGTCCAGGATGCGATCACCGCCCTGCCCTATGTCCGGGCGGCACTGGTGCGCGGCGAGGACGACGCTGTCTGGGGACAGGCGGTAACGGCATACGTAGTCGCTGCCCCTGACGCCCCCGGACAACTCGAGCAGGAGATCCGTGAGGTGCTCAGGCAGCGCCTTGCCGCCTACAAGATCCCCAAGCGCGTCATTCCCGTGCAAGCACTCGAGGACATCACACCGCGACCGTAGGCGGCCACGTTCCAGCAAACACCGCCGGCCGCAGTCCCTCCATGGGCATCTAGATAGATTCTCCTGATGGAGCAAGCCGCGACATTTCCCGGGGAAGGGGCGGCCGTGACCGCTGATCGCACGTGAGCCTCGCCGACCAGCCGGCCGAGCGGGCCGCATCCGGCGAGCCGCCGCGCGGCCCGGTGTCGCCGCGGCTGACCGGCACCACCAGGATCACGCACAACCTGCGGGTGCCGATGCGTGACGGGGTCGAGCTCGCGGTCGACCTGCTGCGCCCCGAGCTGCCCGGACCGCTGCCGGTCGTGCTGCTGCGCACGCCCTACGACAAGGTGCTGACCCGGTCGGACGTCTACGAGAAACTCGCTCAGCGCGGTTACATCATCGCTTTCGGCGACTGCCGCGGGCGGTTCAATTCCGACGGCGTGTTCCGGCCGTACTTCGACGACGCCGCCGACGGCTATGACACCGTCGAGTGGATCGCCGCGCAGAACTGGTGCGACGGGAACGTCGGGATGACCGGCGGCTCGTACGTCGGCCAGACCCAGTGGTACGCCGCCTCGCGGCGGCCGCCGCACCTGAAGGCGATCGTGCCGTTCGTCTCGCCGCCGAGCACCTTGTGGCGCAACGAGCCCATCTTCGGCGGCTGCTTCCTGCTGCCGATGGCGGAGTGGGCGCTCGGCATGGGCCTGCGGTCATGGCAGGTACCCGACTTCGTCACACCGCTGTTCGCCGAGCAGCAGGACTACTACGACGCGCTGCCGCTGTCATCGCTGCCGGACCGGGCCGGGATGAGCTGCGCCTGGTGGGACGACATGATGCAGCACCCGGCCTATGACGATTTCTGGCGGCAGGGCGCCTACGACAACCACGCGCTGATGGATGTCGCCGCGCTCAACATCACCGGCTGGTGGGACATGAACTTCCCCGGCGGGCCGGACAACTTCCAGGCGATGCAGGCCAGCCCGGCAGCGGCGCACCAGAAGCTGATCATCGGGCCGTGGCCCCATTGGGTGAACAAGAAGCGCAAGCTTTCCGGCCTTGACTTCGGCGATCATGCCGTCATCGAGCTCGACGACTACGTGACCCGGTTTTTCGACCGCTACCTCAAGGGCGCGGCGAACGGTATCGAGGGCGAGAAGCCGGTGTACGTGTTCGTGACCGGGGCGAACCAGTGGTGGGCGGAGGAGACCTGGCCGCTGCCGGGTACCGAGCATGTGCCGTTCTATTTCCACTCACGCGGCGGCGCCAGCAGCCTGCGGGGGAACGGTGCGCTGTCACCCGAGCCGCCGGGCGACGAGCCGGCTGACCGGTACCGCTACGACCCGGCCAGCCCGGCCCGGGTGCTGTGGAACCTGCGCGAGGGCCCGGTCGACGACCGGCTCGCGACCATCGGCGATGACTGCCTGTGCTACACCACCGAGCCGCTGGCCGAGCCGCTCGACGTCGTCGGCTGGGTGACCTGCCGGCTGTACGCCTCTTCGTCGGCCCGCGACACCGACTGGCATGCCCGCCTGGTCGACGTGCATCCCGACGGCAGCGCCCACCTGATCTGCAAGGGCTGCCTGCGCGCCCGGTTCCGGGAGTCGTTCGAGTCCCCGGTCCTCCTGCAGCCGGGCACGCCGGTGCCGTTCGAGTTCACGATGGACGCCTGCGGCGTGCGGTTCCTGCCCGGGCACCGGATCAGGGTCGAGGTCGCCAGCTCGTGGTTCACCCAGTACGACCGGAACACCAACTCCGGCGCTGAGAACTTCTTCACCGACGCCACGATCGTGGTCGCCAACCAGGAGGTGCATCACCGGCGCGGGATGGCCTCGTGCGTGGTGCTCCCGGTCATCCGCGGCCACGCCGACCCGGACGCGGGCTGATGGCGTCAAGGTGCGCTGGCGCTACGCGGATGCCGGCGGCCTGAGCCCCGGTCGTGGTTGCGGGCCGCCGCGGCCAGATCACTGCCCGGCTCCTCGGCCAGCAGCTTGACGAAGGCGCTGGCGTCGAAATAGACCAGCGACATGGGATCAGCGCCGCTGGTCGCTGACGTGGTCGGCCACGGGCCTGCGCGCCCGGGGCCGTGGCCGCCCGGTTGCCCGAGGTCGGCGGCCCGTCGCAGGCCGCCCGATCACACCGTCGGCGGTCAGGCGTTCCAGTGTCGCGGTGGTGGTCAGCCCGACGAGCCGGGCAACGGGGACGCCCCGATCGGTGATCACGACGTCGTCACCTTCTCGCGCCCGGTCAAGCCATTCGCTGAGGTGAGCACGCAGGTCGGTCACTGCTACGTCCATGACCGAACCGGACACGACCGCTACTAGCCATTTGTACACAAGGCACGGGCGGCCTGGACCAGCCGGGTGGCGGCACCGGGCAGTCCGGCCCAGTGCAGGTGCAGATAGGAGGCGAGCAGGCCGGGGGCTGCCCAGCCCGTCTCGGTGCCGTCGGCCAGGCGCCACGCGGGATGCTCGCCGTGGGCGGGCTCGCTGACCGTGCGGTGGAACTCGTGGGCGCGGACCTTGGTCCGGGGTGCCAGCAGCGGGGTGTCGGCCAGCGAGGTGGCCTCCCGGTAGCCGAGGGTCAGCTTCGGCGTCATGCGGGCACGGGCCGGCAGGACGCCGCACTGCTTGCGGCCGTCCAGGGACTCGCCGAGCCACAGCAGGCCGGCGCACTCGGCCACGACCGGCATGCCCGCGGCGGCGCGGGTGCGCACGTCGTCGAGCAGGGACGTGTTGGCGGCCAGGGCTTCGGCGTGGATCTCGGGGAAGCCGCCGTCGGCGACCAGCGCGTCGGTTCCGCCGGGAAGCTTCGCGGCGGTCAGTGGGTCGAACGGCACGACCTCGGCA
>JASHQP010000605.1 GCA_030039095.1 Streptosporangiaceae bacterium | reverse complement strand
CGGCGGCGGTCAGCGCCTGCCGCCACTGGCCGCTCAGCCGGGCGAACCGCGCCGAGCGCAGGCCGCGGGCCAGCAGCCGCTGCTGCGCAGCCCGGCTCCGGCGCAGGTGGTCATGGAACGGCTCGAGTTCCTCGGGCGTGGCGGCCACCAGGCCCGCGGCCATGCCGGAGAAACCGAGCAGGTAGACATCCAGGTCCCTGGTCGGCGTCGTCAGGTCGCCCAGCCACTTGAACTCCGGGCGGAACCGGCCGGCCACGCCGTCCGGCAGCGCGTCGCCCGCGAGCTTCAGCGCGGACCTGGTGCGCCGCACCGCGATCCGCAGGTCATGCAGGAACTCGGTGTCGATGTCGCGAATCGTGCCGTTCACGTTGGCCTCGAGCGTGTCGAGCAGCGCGGTCAGCAGCGCGGCCACCGCCGCGGACGCGGACATGCGCGGGGTCAGCCGGACATTGATCTTGCCGGAGTAATCGCCGGGTCTGCGGCCCACGGCGGCCAGCGCCGCCTCGAGACCGGACGCGCTTCCGTCGGCGACCCCGGGCATCGCGGCCAGCTGCTCCACCAGGCGCAGGGCCTGCGGCTGGTAGCCGCGCAGCGCGGTCACAGCGACACGAGGCGGCACGGTCGCGGCTGCCGGGTAGATCACCGACATGCGGTCGGTGGTGATCCGGGCGATCGTCTTCTCGTCGGAGTTCAGCACCCGGTGTTCGCGCAGGGAGCTGACGGCCCGGGCAACGGGCAGCAGGGCGCGCACGCCGACCACCGCGCCGAGGTGGTCTCGCAGCGGCCCCATGGGCAGGACGTCCAGCTTTCCCGGCCACTTCGGCCGCCCGCTCCCGCCGTGGTCGGCGGCGAGGACCGTCCCGTCGCGCCCGGTGAGCACCAGGTCTGTCGCACCGCGGCTGCTGATCTGCTCGAGGGTGAGGCCGGACCGGTAGAGCCGCCAGTCGAAGGTGTCCAGCCACAGACGGCGCAGCGATACGGACCTCGCCGGCCCGGATACGGCGAACGCCGGCCCTGGGAGTTCCGGCAACTCGCCGAGTTCCGGCGCGTCATCGCGGTTGACCACAAACTGCCGCAGCACGCTTTGCAAAATACGACCTCACGAGAATTGCCGAGAAAGATATCCGAGAAAAGGACATTCGGTGGGTAATTGTACGTATGGCACTCTAGCAGCGCCTTGCGAGCGCAGGCCAGGTCGGTAATAAGCCTAGGCTCGAGGTATGACCGACTGGACGACGGTATCCGCGCTGGCGACCGGCGGCGGGACGCTGGTGCTCGCCGTGGCCACGTTCGCGGCGGTGCGCTCGGCAAACCGCGCCGCCCGCGCGGCGGGGCGATCCTGCTCACGATGTCGCTGCGCAACGCGGGCAATGGGCTGGCAGTGCTGCACGGCTGGCGCTTCTACGCCGGCGATCTGCGCGGCGACCGCCGCCCGGGCCCGGAGGACTTCATGAACCAGACCCGCGACATCTACGTGCCGCCCGGGGACACCGGCTTCTGGCAGGGCGCTTTCCGCGATCCCGGCCAGCCGGACTACGAGGCGGCGCGTCAGGCGATCAAGGACGGCGTGTCGCTCACCATCGACGTGCTGTACGGGGACAACGAGGGCGGCCAGCGGATGATCACCAGGTTCGTCCTGCGGCCCACCAGGGACGACACCTACATCAATTCATCGATCCGGCACTGGAACGTGGACCGGCCCAACCCGAGGTAGGACGATGGGTGCAGAAGGCGCCAGACGTCCTGAGGAGGGATCATGCTCTACGCGTTCGGGTTCAGCCGGATCGGCGTGCTCGCCAGCGACCTGTATTTCGTCGATCCGGAACCAGGGCCCGGCCAGGAAGGCGCCGAGCGCGGCGTCCGCCTGGAGGTCCGGCTGCTCGAGCGCGGCGAACTGCGCGGGTCACGGTACTCCGCGCAGCCGATCGAGGTGGCCGAGCCGGTCTGGCGGGCGGACCTGCTGGAGACCGTGGACGGGCCGCCGGGGAGCCTGAACCGGGCGCACCATCACCCGCGGTTCCGTGGCTGGGAACCGGGTCAGCGCAACTTCGACGCCGATCTGGTGGCAGACCCGGTGCAGTGGGCGGGGGACCAGCTCGCCGACCTGGACGGGCTGCTCGAGCGGGCGGGCATCGCCGGCGACCAGGCCACGGCCGCGGACGCCAAGGACCTGCGTGACAGCGTTCCGGAGATCATGGACGTGGTCCGCCGGCTGCTGCAGCGGGTGAAGGACGGCGAGCTCGCCGTGCAGCCCGGCGGAGCTGACGACCCGGACAACGTCAGGGCCAGCTGGCTCTGACGGGCTGCCCCGCAGCGGTCAGTACGGGGTACCGGCCAGCCAGCGGGTCAGCAGCGCCGCGTCGCCGAGCACCTCGACCTGCGGGTCGTCCGGCGGCACCCGGCGCAGCAGCACGAGCAGCACCCGTCCCGCGGGGCCGCGCACCACGACGTCGCCCTTGGCGTGACCGGGCTCCACCGTCACCGAGTTGCCGTCGCGGCGGACGAGCCACTCGCCGTTCACGCCATCGTCGGTCACGTGCACGTGCAGCACCGCACCGTCGGGCAGGGCGTCCACGCGCGAGTCGGATGCCCCGACCCCGGACATGGAGCCGAGCCACTCGTCGATGGCGTCCGCGGCCAGGTCCACATCGAACTGCGGCTCGCGGCCCGCGGTGATCTGGCCATCGGCGCGGTGCATCGCGGTCTCGTGCGCCATCCGCCGGGCCCAGAAGCTGGCCGGCTGCGGCCCGTCGAAGGTCCATACCGGATCGCTGCCGGCCTCCCGCACCACCTCGATGACGCGGGCGGCCCCGGCCCGCAGCCACGGGGCGTGCAGCGCGGGATCGTCGGGGATCCGGCCGTCCGGGACCTGGCGGAACGGGATGAACTCGGCCGACCGCGTGCCCACGATCTCGGCCGCCCAGCGGTGCGCGCGGCCGACGTGCGTGGCAAGCTGCCGCAGCGTCCATTCCGGGCAGGTCGGCACCTGCCTGGTCAGGTCGGCGCCGTGCACCAGCCCGGCGAGGGTCTCGGTGCTCGCCTCGATCTCGGCGTAACAGCGCTCCACGGCGATGGGCGGCATCGCGTTCCTCCGGCGGCTCGGCTGGTGCTGACGGGAGCAGGCTAGTCCCCGGGTGCGGCCGGGCCAAAGCGGGCCCGGCCGGGCATTGTTTAGCGATCATTCCCGATAATGACCGCCAGTTTTCGCCATTATGCCCGCCTGCGCGGCCTGGATGTTTCCCGGACAATATCACTATTGTCTGACTGAACGATCAGACAGCAGGTCGGAGTCCCTGAGCGGTTGGTCGCTGCGGTGCCGCGTCACGGAAATCGCGGTGCGTACCCACGTCACGGAAAGGGCATCGCGATGGCCCGGCTAACAGAACGGCGCGCCGTCAGCATCACGGCCGCGATGGCTATCTGCACGAGCACGCTGACGGCGGTCGCCGGGACTCGCGGCGCGACGGCGGCCGGCGTCACCGGCGCGGCGCTCTCGGTGGGACCGTACGCCTACCCGACCGCGATCTCGTTCGAGCGGTCCGGCGCCGTCGCCCTGGTGATCGGCACGTACCACGGCACCGTGACGCCGGTCGACACCGCGACCGGCCACGTGCAGGACGCGATCACCGTGGGAGGCTTCCCGGACGCGGCCGCGATCACCTCGTGACCGGCACGGGCTTGGAAAGCCGGCCGCAGATCGCCACACTGGGGACGTGGCCGGTGTGCACGACTTTGACCTGCTCGTTATCGGTTCCGGGCCCGGCGGGCAGAAGGCCGCGATCGCCGCGGCCAAGCTGGAGCGCCGGGTGGCGATCGTGGAGCGGCCGCGCATGCTCGGCGGGGTGTGCCTGAACACCGGCACGATCCCGTCCAAGACGCTCCGCGAGGCCGTGCTGTACCTGACCGGCCAGGACCAGCGCGAGATGTACGGGCAGAGCTACCAGGTCAAGGACGAGATCACGATCGCCGACCTGACGGCCAGGACCCAGCACGTGGTCGGCCGGGAGAGCCACGTCGTGCGCAGCCAGCTGACCAGGAACGGGGTCACGATCCTGGCCGGCACCGGCCGGTTCACCGGCCCGAACACCGTCGAGATCGACGACGGCGCCAGCCGGCTGCGCCAGGTCACGGCCAGGGACATCGTGATTGCGACCGGCACCCAGCCGGCCCGGCCGGAGACCGTGGCGTTCGACGAGAAGACGATCATCGACGCGGACGCGGTGCTGCACCTGGAGCGCGTTCCCCGCTCGATGCTGGTGGCCGGCGCCGGGGTGATCGGCATCGAGTACGCGTCGATGTTCGCGGCGCTGGGCACCAAGGTGACGGTCGTGGAGCAGCGCGACCGGATGCTGGAGTTCTGCGACCTCGAGGTCGTGGAGGCGCTCAAGTACCACCTGCGCGACCTCGCCGTCACGTTCCGGTTCGGCGAGACCGTGACGTCGGTCGAGGCGCACCGCGTCGGCGCGATCGCGTCGCTGGCCAGCGGGAAGAAGATCCCGGCGGAGACCGTGCTGTACTCGGCGGGCCGGCAGGGGTCGACCGACGAGCTCAACCTGGAGGCCGCCGGCCTGGCCGCGGACAAGCGCGGCCGGATCGAGGTGGACGAGTTCTTCCGCACCAAGGTCCCGCACATCTACGCGGTCGGCGACGTGATCGGGTTCCCCGCCCTGGCCGCCACGTCCATGGAGCAGGGCCGGCTCGCCGCGCACCACGCCTGCGGCGAGCCGGTGCACGCCGCGCACCTGCTGCAGCCGATCGGGATCTACAGCCTGCCGGAGATCAGCTTCATCGGGAAGACCGAGGACCAGCTCACGGCCGAGTGCGTGCCGTTCGAGGTCGGCGTGTCCCGGTACCGCGAGCTGGCCCGCGGGCAGATCATCGGCGACTCCTACGGGGTGCTCAAGCTGCTGGTCTCGCCGGAGGACCACACGCTGCTCGGCGTGCACGTGTTCGGCACCGGGGCCACCGAGCTGGTGCACATCGGGCAGGCCGTGATGGGCTGCGGCGGAACCATCGACTACCTGGTCGACGCCGTCTTCAACTACCCGACGCTCGCGGAGTCCTACAAGGTCGCGGCGCTAGACGCGACCAACAAGATGCGGCAGGTGGAGCGCTTCTCGGCCTGAGCCCAGCCGCCTGCAGCGCGGCCGAGGTCTGCTGCGAGGCGTGAGGGCTGCGGGCTGGTCTCAGCGGCCGCAGCCGCAGGCGCCGCCGCAGCAGCCACCACCGCCACCCTGCGGCGCCGACCGCGAGCCGGAACGGCCCCCGACGGCGACGGTGGACAGCAGCTTGACCGTGTCGTCGTGCCCCTGCGGGCACGTGCACGGGTCAGCGGACTCGCTCATCGGGCGGGTCAGCTCGAACGTGTCGCCGCAAGCGCGGCACCGGTACTCATATCGCGGCACCAGCCCAGTTTAAGGCCCAGGCTGTCCTGCGGCGGCGCAGGCCCGTAAGCTCGAGACGTGCGAGGGTACACGCAGGACAAGGACGCGTATCTCAAGCGCCTGCGCCGGGTCGAGGGCCAGGTGCGCGGCCTGCAGCGCATGGTCGAAGAGGACGTGTACTGCATCGACGTGCTCACCCAGGTTTCCGCGGTCACCCGGGCGCTGCAGGCGGTTGCCATCGGCCTGCTCGAGGACCACCTCGGCCACTGCGTCGCCCAGGCGGTGGAGCAGGGCGGCCCGGAGGCCGAGGAGAAGGTCAAGGAAGCCGCGGCGGCGGTGTCACGTCTCGTCAGGTCGTAGCTAGGACCCGGGCGGCTCCTGAGCGCCCCGGGCGGCCGGACCCCTCGGTGCGGCGGCCCGCCTTATCAGTCTGCCCCGCGCGCCCGCGCCTCGGCGGCAGCGGTCGGCGGGGTGGGCGCACCGTCGGCCGGGCTTTCCGGGAGCACGTCCACTGTGTCCGCCGGCCGGCTCGCCGCGATCACCGGGCCGTCGTCGTAGTAGAACTGGCGGCCGCGCAGCAGCGAGATCACCGCGCCGCCCAGGGACAGCGCGATCGCGGCGCTGAACACGATGATCAGGCCATGGTGGAACGGGCCGGAGATCAGGTTCGGGAAGAACCGGTTGCCGGTCAGCACGGCGACGTTGTGCGCGGGCAGCTTCTTCAGCACCCCCGACGGGCCGAGCAGGGTGCGCATCGGGTTGTAGCCGAGCAGCGCGGAGAACAGCGTGCTGACCGGGGGCAGGCTCGCCACGTGCGAGGCCACCGGGGCGGGCACGCCCTGTGCCCGCAGGCCGCTGCTCAGGGTGTGCGGCAGCGTCGAGGCCAGCCCGGCGATCATCAGCGAGAAGAAGATGCCGATCGACAGCGACATGCCGGAGTTCTGGAACGTGGAGCGCATGCCGGACGCGGCACCGCGGTGCCGGGCCGGGACCGCGCTCATGATCGCCGAGGTGTTGGGCGATGCGAACAGGCCTGAGCCGAGCCCGTTGCAGAAGATGATGAGCCCGAACAGCCAGAACGGGAACTGGACGGGCAGCAGCATCAGCCCGGTGAACGCGCACGCGCCCAGCACCAGCCCGGCGGTCGCGAACGGGCGCGGGCCGTACCGGTCCGACAGGATTCCCGAGATCGGGCCCGCGATCAGGAATCCGGCGGTGAGCGGCAGCATGTAGATGCCCGCCCACAGCGGCGTGACAATGAAGCTGTAGCCGTGCAGCGGCAGCCAGATCCCGGCCAGCCAGATCACGAGCATGAACTGCAGGCCGCCGCGGGCGATCGCGCCCATCAGGCTGGCCGCGTTCCCGGCCGCGAAGGCACGGATCTTGAACAGGCTCAGCCGGAACATCGGCTCCGGGATCTTGGTCTCGATGATCCCGAAGATGATCAGCAGCCCGACGCCGCCGGCCAGCCCGGCGATCACCCAGGGGTTCGTCCAGCCCGTTGGCTGGCCCCCGTAGGGCTGGATGCCGTAGGTGATCGCTGCGAGCAGCACGCCCGCGCCGAGCGCGAACGTGACGTTGCCCGCCCAGTCGATCCTGGCCCGCCTGGTCGAGGCGATCTCGCGCAGGCTGCGGTAGGCCCAGACCGTCCCGAACACGCCGATCGGCACGTTGATCCAGAACACCGCGCGCCAGTCCCACGCCGCCAGCAGGCCGCCGAGCAGCAGCCCGACGAACGTCCCGGATATGCCGGCGATCTGGTTGACGCCCAGGGCCATGCCGCGCTGGTTCGCGGGGAACGCGTCGGTGAGGATCGCGGCCGAGTTCGCCATCAGCATCGCCCCGCCGAACGCCTGCACCACCCGCCAGCCGATCAGCCAGAGCGCGCCGCCCCCGCCGGTCAGCGGGTCCAGCGAGAGGGCGATCGAGGCCAGCGTGAACACGACGAAGCCGAGGTTGTAGATCTTGACCCGGCCGAACATGTCGCCGAGCCGTCCCAGCGTGACCACGAGGACCGACTGGACGAGCAGGTACCCCATGATCATCCACAGCAGGTAGCTGATGTTGCCGGGGCCCAGCGGGTTCAGGTGGATGCCGCGGAAGATGGCGGGCATCGCGATGATGACGATCGAGGCGTCGATGGTCGCCATCGTCATGCTGAGCGTGGTGTTGGAGAGCGCTACCCACTTGTACCGGTCGCTGTCGCTGCGGAATGGACTGCTTCCTGGTTGCTTCAGCTCAGCGATCGTCTGCACTCGATTGAGTGTACCGCGAAAAAGTTGCTTGATGGCAACTACCTAACGGCGAGCGGGCGCGCCTGACAGAATGTCGGACGCTGGCCCTTCCTGCTCCGCCCGGCTGCCCGGCATCGGGGTCGGCCGGAAGGCCGGCGCGGTCAGGCGTCGCCGCGCACGAGCGCGATCAGGCGGTCCAGCACCTTGCCGTTGCTGACCCGCAGCCCGTCGTGCTCGTATTCGTTCGTGATCCACGGCCGCAGCCCGCGGATGGCGCGCGCGGTGGGCACCGAGAACTTCTGCGGCACGTACATGTCGTCGTAGTAGACGGCCGCGGCGGCCGGCACCTCGTTGGCCTGCAGCCGGGCCGCGTCGTACAGCGGCGGCCAGGCGCGCCCGGCCAGGATCTCCGCGGCATCGGTCAGCGGGGCGAGCACCGGGTCGTTCTCGACCATCCACGGGTAGATCATTTCCCCGGTGAACAGCAGCGGGCCGTCACCGTCCAGCGCAGTGAGGGCGTTGAACTCGGGGAACTCGGCACGCACCCGCTGCGCCGACCACTCGGTTGTGCTCCCGTTGGCGTAACAGGCCTCGTGCACCAGCGCGTACAGCGGCCCGGGGGAGAACGTGACGTGCTCCTGCACCTGCTGCAGGAAGTGGTCGGACAGCTCCTCGCCGACGGCGAACGGGTTCTCGAGCAGGTAGTGCAGCTCATGGCTGCCGGTGCTCGAGCCCAGCATCCGGCCGAGCGACTGGAAGGCCTCCACGGTCAGCGGCGCGCCGTTGGGCAGCCGCACGTCCCCGGGCCGCAGCCGCCTGGCAATCTCGAGCGCCCGCTCCACGTCGCCCGGGTAGCGCGCGTAGTGCTCGGCGTTCTTGCGCGCGACGAGGCCGTACGTCGTGCGGTACACGTCGTCGGGCGACGCGTCGAGAGACATCCCAGGAGCTTAGATGTCAAGCCGCGACGGAAGATTGAGGGAGGTTTTCCCGGTGGCCCCATGCGGTGGCCTCGTCGTAGAGGGTGTGTGTCTTCAGGCATCCGTGCAGGATGCCGACAAGCCGGTTCGCCAGGCGGCGCAGGGCGTCATTGTGTTCGATTCCGCGGCTGCGGAGGT